>NZ_JBEXTX010000079.1:0-39354 GCF_040614175.1 Amycolatopsis sp. NPDC006131 | reverse complement strand
TTGAGCGCTGCTCCCGCCACGCCCCGGAAGACCCGCCGGCGCTCAGAGCCACCTCGGCGCCGACGCGCCGGAGAACGGGGCTTGGCGGCTCACGGTCCGGGCCAGCACCCGCGAGGGGGCCTGAGCGGGGCCTGAAAGGGTCACTGTTCGGACCAGCACCGGCGCGAAGTCCTGAGCGGGCGCGCTTCGGCGCTGCCACGTCGCTGGGGCCGGCCTCGACGCGCCCGGAGCCACCTCAGCTCCACCGAGGGCGACCATGCGAAAGCGCCTACGCCCGGACGGGCGTAGGCACCTCGCGGAGAAGAACTACTGCTCTTCGAAGCGCTGGCGGAACCGCTCTTCCATCCGCTGCGTGAAGGAGCTCTTGGCCTTGGCGGCCTTGGCGCCGCCCTGTTTGCCGTCGCCCCCACCACGTCCGGACATGACCGCGAGCAGAACGCCCGCGAACATCACGACGAAACCGAACACGCTCATCAACGGCACGTCGGCGACCCACAGAGCCCGCACCATCACACCCAGTACGAGCAGAGCGACCCCGACGACGAACAGCGCGATCCCCTGGATTCGGCGGCGGCGGGCGGGCCGGCGGAACCGGGCACCGCGCACCGTAGACGCGAACTTGGGGTCCTCGGCATAGAGCTCGCGCTCGATCTGGTCGAGCAGCCGCTGCTCATGCTCGGAGAGTGGCATCTTTCCTCCTCCGGCACAGCTGTCGCGGGCGCCGGGCCGCGCAACGTCCTGGACCCAACAGACACCCCTAGTGGTGTCACTCTCCAGGATACGAGTCCTTCGCGATCAGGACTACCCGATCCCGCTCCAACCTGTGCCCCGTTTGGCTCAAATCTCCCCGCCGGCCTGGGCGCTGGTGGTCTTGCTGGGCTGTCGTCGTCCCTCTGCTCAACGTTTCACACGGCTCAGGGTTCCCCCCGAGGTGGGTCGGGGTCGGGCACGAGCAGTGACGCCGGACGCACAGCGGCAGAGCCGAACTTCGACCGCGCCACGTCCGCCGCCACCTCCGCGTCCCGCCACCGCGGCGCGGGCTGGTCGAAGGTCAGCTGCTCCGGCTCGGCCTCCCCGGTCAGCCCCTCCACCCGCACCCCGAGCAGGCGGACATCGGCCCCGGCGACCGCTTCCGCCAGCAGCGCCACGGCCGTCGAGTGGATCACCCGCGCCACGTCGGTGGCCGCGGGCAGGGTGCGCGCCCGCGTGATCGTGCGGAAGTCGGCGAACCGCACCTTGATCGACACCGTGCGGCCGCGCAGCCCGCGCCGCCGCAGGCTCTCCGCGACGCGCTCGGACAGCCGCAGCAGCTCGCGCTCCAGCACCCGCGGGTCGCGCTGGTCGGTGTCGAAGGTGTGCTCGGCGCCCAGCGACTTCTCCGGCGAATCGACAACCACGCCGCGCTCGTCGCGGCCGTGCGCCAGCGCGTGCAGGTGCTCGGCCGCGGCGTTGCCGACCGCCTTGCGCAGCCGCGGCAGCGGCGCCGCCGCGATGTCGGCGATCGTGGCCAGCCCGAGCCGCCGCAGGTTCTCCTCGGTCTTCTTCCCCACGCCCCACAGCGCGGAGATCGGCAGCGGGTGCAGGAACGACAGGGTCTGCCCGGCCGGCACCACCACCACGCCGTCCGGCTTCGCCATGCCCGAGGCCAGTTTCGCCACGAACTTCACCGACGCCACCCCGACCGAGCAGGTGATGCCGTGCTCGGCCTGGACGCGGCGGCGGATCAGCGCGGCGATGCCCGCCGGCGTCTCCCCCAGCCGCCGCAGCGCGCCGCTGACGTCCAGGAACGCCTCGTCCAGGCTCAGCGGCTCCACGAGCGGTGTCAGCTCGCGGAAGATCGCCATCACGCCCTTGGACACCTCGCCGTAGAGCCCGTGTGTGGGCGGCAGGAACACCCCGTGCGGGCACAGCCGGCGCGCCACGGCGACCGGCATGGCCGCCCGCACGCCGTACTCGCGCGCCGGGTAGTTCGCCGACGTCACCACCGACCGCGGGCCGGCGCCCGCCACGATCACCGGCTTGTCCACCAGCTCCGGCCGCGTGCGCAGCTCCACGGCCGCGAAGAACGCGTCCATGTCGACGTGCAGCAGCCCGCAGCCCGTGTCGTCCGGCGTGTGCCCCGCGCTCACCCGGAACCGCTCGTATCCGGCCGGCAGGGCCGCGTTCCTACCCATCGCGGACGAGCCTACGCAGGGGGTCCGACAATTCCGGTCAGAGCCGGGCGAGCAGGTGCAGGCGGCTGGCGAGGTCGCGCAGCGGCGGGATCGCGCCCGCGGCGGCCTCGAAGTCGGCGAGGTCGTCGGCGGTGTACTGCTCCGACTCGACCTCGCCCAGCACGTCCGACACCACGCCGTCGCCCTGGATCAGCTCGACGCGCAGTCCCGCGCCCGCCAGCAGGCCGCGCAGGCCGTCGGCGTCGAAGCGGCGCAGCAGGGTCTCCCCGTCGTCCGCGAGCACGCCGTCGGAACTGGTGAGCAGCACGTGCGCCTCGCGCACCCGGCCGCCCAGGGCGCGGTGCAGCGCCGCGGCGTGCCGGTTGGCGGCCAGCACGGACACCGCGCCGCCCGGCGCGACGATCCCGGCCAGCGCGCCGGCCACCGCGGCGGGGTCGTCGACGACCTCGAGCAGCCCGTGCGCCAGCACCAGGTCGGCGGAGCCGGCCGGGATCCGCGCGGCGAGCGCGTCGGTGTCGTCGGCGACGACGGTGATCGCCCCGCCGACGCCGGCCTCCTCGGCGCGCCGCCGCAGGGTCGCCAGCGCGTTCGGGCTCGGCTCGACCACCGTCACCCGGCAGCCCTCGGCGGCCAGCGGCACCGCCCAGACCCCGCTGCCGCCGCCGACGTCGACGACGGCCGGTTCGCTGGTGCCTCGTTCCCGCGCCCGGTCGAGCTCGGCCCGCAGTGCCCGCCAGACCGTGCCGGAGCCGCGTGCTGTCCCGGTGTCCGTTCGCATGGCGGACAGCGTAGTGAGCCCGGTCCGGGCGCTCGCCGTGGCACTCCGGCTACGCTCGACCCCGTGCACACGGTCGCCGTACTCAGCCTCAAGGGTGGTGTCGGCAAAACCACGGTCGCGCTGGGCATCGCCTCGGCTGCGCTCCGTAGGGGAGCGCGCACGCTGGTGGCCGATCTCGACCCGCAGGGCAACGCCACCGCCACCCTCGACCCGCCCTACACCGAGGCCACGCTGGCCGACGTGCTCGCCACCCCGGTCCCCGACGTGCTGCGGCAGGCCGTGGCGCCGAGCGCGTGGAGCCCCGAGGTGGACGTGCTGGTCGGCGCGGAGGAACTCGAACTGCTCAACGAGCCGGGGCCGGACGACGACAAGGTCGGCAACCTCTCCCTGGCGCTGGACGAGCTACACGAGCGCCCCCTGCGCGGCCGCCCGTACGAGCTGGCGATCCTGGACTGCCCGCCCTCGCTGGGGCGGCTGACGAAGTCGGCCCTGGTCGCCGCCGACAGCGCGATCCTGGTCACCGAGCCGACGATGTACGCGGTCAGCGGCGCGCAGCGCGCGCTGGAGGCGATCGAGCGGATCCGCGACGAGCACAACCCGGACCTCAAGGCGGCCGGGGTGCTGGTGAACCGGCTGCGGCCGCGCTCGCACGAGCACCAGTTCCGCATCGCCGAGCTGCGGGAGTCCTTCGGCGGCCTGGTGATGCCCACGGCGATCCCGGACCGGCTCGCGGTGCAGCAGGCGCAGGGCGCGTGCAGCCCCATCCACGAGTGGCACTCCCCCGGCGCCCAGGAGGTCGCGCTGACCTTCAACATGGTGCTGGCCAAGATCCTGCGCTCGAACCGGGCCGGGCGGCACCGGATCGACCGAGAGCCGCCCGCCGAGAGCACCGGCCCGATCCCCCGCATCGCCCGGACCGCGGACGATGCCCGAAGGTGACACGGTCTTCCTGGCCGGCAAGAAGGTCGAGAAGGCCCTCGCCGGCCGCGTGCTGACGCGCACCGACTTCCGGCACCCGGCGCTGGCCACCACCGACCTGGCCGGCTCGACGGTGCTCGGTGTGCGGACGGTGGGCAAGCACCTGTTCTTCCGCTTCTCGCCGGACCTGAGCCTGCACAGCCACCTGAAGATGGACGGCTCGTGGGAGATCACCCGGCCCGGTTCCCGCTGGCGGCACCCGGCGCACCACGCGCGGGTGGTGTTGGAGGCCGCGGGCGTGCAGGTCGTCGGGTTCCGCGTGCACGACCTGGAACTGCTGCCCACCGCAGAGGAGTCCCGCCTGGTCGGCCACCTCGGGCCGGACCTGCTCGATCCACAGTGGAGCGACGAGCACGAGGCCCGCGCGGTCGCGGCGCTGACGCGTGAACCGGGCCGGGAGCTCGGGCTCGCGTTGCTCGACCAGCGCGTGATGGCGGGTGTGGGCAACCTCTACAAGTGCGAGATCTGCTTCCTGCTCGGCGTGACGCCGTGGACACCGGTGTCCGAATTGGACGCGGCGAAGGTGGTCCGGCTGGCGCGGAAGCTGTTGCTGGCCAACGCCTGGCGGCACGAGCAGAGCACCACCGGCGACCTCGCCCGCGGCCGACGGAACTGGGTGTACGAGCGAACCAGGCAGGGCTGCTTCCGGTGCGGGGGCCGGCTCCGGGTCGAAGACCAGGGCCGGGACCCCCACGACGTCCAGGCGCGCCCCACCTGGTTCTGCCCGCGCTGCCAGCGCGGGCCCTCGCCTCAGCTGCGCAGCAGCTCGTTGAAGAACGTCCGGTAGCGCCGCAGCGCCAGCCGCAGGTCCTCGGTGGCGGCCTCACCGCGCTGCCACTGGGCCTCCAGCCCGTGCTTGTGGTCGGCGAAGGTCTGCGCGAGCGCCTGCATGACCTCGGCCACCAGCTGGTCGGCGTCCCGCAGCGTCCGCTGTGGATCGTCGACGAACGAGGTCTGCACCTCGCGCCAGCGGTCGCGGAACTCGCTGACCTGCTCGGGGCGGAACAGCTCGACGCGCTCCTCGCCGTCGGCCTGCCTGCCGGCCGGTTCTTCGGTCACGCCCTGGCTCGCCGCGGCCTCGGCCGGCATGGTGCGCCCGGCCGGCTGTTCGGCCATCGGCTGCGCGGGTGATCCCTGCGGCGCCGGATCCTGCTGTGCGCCTGGGGTTTCCCGCCGCGACTCCTGCTGACGCGGCGCCACCAGGTCGTCGGTGCTCAGGCCGTCGGCGGTGCGGTCCTCAGCGCGCATGGTGGCGGTCCCCCTCCTGCCCGGGGCGGACGTCGGCGTCGCCGAGCAGGTCCTCGAACACCTGCCGGTAGTGGACCATCGCCTTGCGCAGGTCCTCGGTGGACGCCTCGGTCCGCTGGTGCCCCTGCGTGATGTCGTGGGCGCGGCGGTAGTGCTCGATCGTGTCGGCGTGCTCGACGGAGAGGTCCCGGTGCTGCTGCTCGTAGCCCTCGGTCGGGTAGCCGCGCTCGGCCATCAGCGAGGTGAGCAGGCGGTCGGCCTCCAGGATGGCCGCGCCGGGCCGGTCGACGAACTGCTGCTGCACCAGCGACCACTGCTGGCGGTAGCGCTGGCGGGCGGTGTCCGGCAGCGGCCGGATGTCCAGCTCGCTGTGCCGCTTCTCCCGCTCGGCCAGGTCGCGCTCGGCGGCCCGCTTGCTCTTGCCGCCCTCGACGGCCCGCTCGTACTCGGGCCCGAACCTCTCCTGCAGGCGCCTGCGCCGCATCTGGGCGCGGGCCAGCAGGGCGATCCCGAGGATCACCACGATCGCGACGACGACGATCAGAACGACCACGGACGTGGACATCGCATTCTCTCCCGTTGGTGCGAACCAGCCCCCCGGTCACCCGATCGGGTACACCTGCCGGGGAGGCCCGAAACCCGGCATTCCGGCATGGATCGATCCAGTGCGCGGCGCGGGGGCGGGCGGAAAATTCCCCTCCGCGCGGGTGAGAACGGCCACGCCCGCCGGCCCGGAAATGCAGTTGCCGCAGGGGCACCGGCACGCCTAGCGTTGCTGGTACACGGGAAAGGAGGTGGTCCAAAGTTGTGTAGCAACGGGACTCGTGAGGTGGCTGTCCGCTAGCGGATGCCACACCCTGGACTGCTGGTGAATACCAGACAGCCACCGCCCCCCGGCGTTTCCGAGCACTGGTCCGGCTCGGGCCCGAACGGCTGACGACGGTCGGGAGTCGCGCCGGGGGTTCCCCCCAATCCCCTAATTCTCCGGGAAACGCCCCCGAAGATCGTCCGGGGCGCGCTATCCTTCGCCGGTGCTGCAGCCCGCGTACCCGCTGAAGACCGCACGGCTGATCCTCCGCCCGTTCACCAAGGCGGATCTGAACGCGCTGCACTCCTTCCAGTCCCGCCCGGACGTCACGCGGTACCTCTACTGGGAACCGCGCACCCGCGCCGAGACCGCGGCCGTCCTCGAGGACAAGATCGCCCGCTCGACGCTGACCGAGCCCGGCGAGTACCTGGCCATCGCCGTCGAGCTGATCGACACCGGTGAGCTGATCGGCGACCTCACCCTGTGGTGGACCAGCCGCGAGCACGCCAGCGGCGAGATCGGGGTCGTGTTCCACCCCCAGCACCACGGCAAGGGCTACGCCGCCGAGGCGGCCACCGAGCTGTTCCGGCTCGGGTTCGACGAACTGGGCCTGCACCGCATCCACGGCCGCTGCGACAGCCGCAACGTGGCCTCGGCGTCCCTGATGGAGGGACTGGGCATGCGGCGCGAGGCGCACCTGCGGGAGAACGAGCTCGTCAAGGGCGAGTGGACCGACGAGCTCGTCTACGCCATGCTGTCGTCGGAGTGGAAACGGCGCTGAGCGAAGATGGGGACGTGCTCTTCGACAGGCTGATCCGTCCCGCGCTCTACCGGCTCAACGACAACGACCCCGAGAAGGTGCACGAACGCACCCTCCGCGTGCTGTCCCGGCTCGCCGACGTCCCGCCCGCGCTGGCCGCGGCGCGGCGCCGGTTCGCCGTCTCGGACCCGGTGACGTTGTTCGGGCTGCGGTTCGCCAACCGGGTCGGCCTGGCCGCCGGGATGGACAAGGACGGGCGCGCCCTGGCGGCGTGGCCCGCGCTCGGGTTCGGGTTCGTCGAAGTGGGCACCGTCACGCGGCTCGCGCAGCCGGGCAACCCGAAGCCGCGGCTGTTCACGCTGCCGCACAGCGACGCGGTGATCAACCGCATGGGGTTCAACAACTCCGGCGCGGCCGCGCTGGCGCAGCGGCTGGCCGCCAAGGGGAAGCCGGACATCCCGCTGGGCGTGTCGATCGGCAAGTCCAAAGTGACCCCGCTGGAGGAGGCGGTCGCCGACTACCAGGAGTCGTTGCGGGCGCTGTACCCGTGGGCAGACTACTTCGCCATCAACGTCAGCTCCCCCAACACGCCCGGGTTGCGGGCGCTGCAGGACCGGGAGGCGCTGGCCGAGCTGCTCGCGGAGCTGGGCCGCACCGGCGAGGAGCTGGCGGCGGCGGCCGGGAAGCCGGCGACGCCGCTGCTGGTCAAGGTCGCGCCCGACCTGACCGACGACGCGCTCGCCGAGCTGCTCGAGGTGTGCGACGAGCACGGCGTGTCGGGGATCATCGCGACCAACACCACGCTGGGCCGGGACGGGCTGGCCGCGGGCGAAGCCGCGGTGGGCGCGGAGACCGGCGGGCTGTCCGGCAGGCCGCTCACCGAGCGGGCGCGGGAGGTCGTGGAGTTCGTGCACCGGCACACCGAGGGCACGGTGCCGATCATCGGCGTGGGCGGGATCTCGACCGGCGACGACGCGCGCCGGATGCTGGACGCCGGGGCGAGCCTGATCCAGCTCTACACCGGGTTCGCCCTGCACGGGCCCGGGCTGGTGCGCGGCATCAACCGAGCCCTGGCCGGTTCGCGGTCCGATGACGCAGGTAGGCCCGCCAGTCCCCGAACTCCGTGATGTCGGGGCCCGGTGCCGGGTGGCTGAGCAGGGCGGTGGCGGTTTCGCCGTCGTCCAGTTCGACCGGGCCGAGCGTCATCGGCGGCGGCAGCGCGGCCCGGAACCGCGCGAGGCTGCCCGGGGCGAGCAGCCACCGTTCGCCTCGCAGTGCCGTGCCGTCGTCGCCCGGGTGCACGCCGGCTTGGCCGTCGAGGGCGAGCATCCGGTAGCGGGGCGCGGTGCGGACCTCGCCGGTGAAGCGGGCGCCGAGGTCGCGCAGCTCGGCGTTGCGTGGTTGCCCGCGCAGGTGCGCGCCGAACACGACGAGCGCGGTTCCCGTTGCGGGGTAAGGGTTCTTCAGCTGTTCGCCGGTGAGCAGGGCGGCGAGGTCGATGAGCACCTGGTCGTCGAAGGGGCGGCCGTGGAAGCGCACGCCGTGTGCGGTGACCGCCGGGCCATCGGGCGCTGCGGGGCGCTGTCCGAGGGGGACCATCGAGGTGGCGGTGTCCATTGTGGTCACCTCCACGCCGGCGACTCGCAACTCCCCCACGGCGTGGCGCAGCGCGGTCCGGTGCTGGTGCGAGACGGTGAGCCGGGGACGTTCGCCGGCGGCGAGGCGGACGTCGGCGGGCCAGGCGCCGGGGTCGGTGATGGCGGTTAGGGCGCGGCAGCCGTCGGCGAGCGTTCCGGCGACGACGGCGCCGGCCGCGGGGAGCAGCCCGGCGGTCGGGGTGAGGCAGACGACGTCGGGATGCCGGGGTGCCTGCGTGGTGAGGGCGAGGTCGATCAGTCCGAGTGCCACCAGCTCGGCCGCGTCCGCTCCGCGGTGGGCGGTGCCGAGGACGACGGCGCCGGCCTCGGCCAGCCGCCGGACCGGATCCGCGGTGGGTGAGATGTCGTCCTCGACGGCGGCGAGCAGCCCAGCGAGCGGGAGGCCCCCGTGGTCGTCGACGGCCTTGGCGTCGACGAGGACGTCCTCGTCCGCGCGCAGGGTGGCCCACAGCTCCGGCCGGTCGGCGATCGCGATGAGGTCGAGGGCGGCGGCCACGGCACGCCGCGCACTGGCCGGCGCCGGCGGGGGCGGAGGAGGCTCGGGCGGAAGCGGCGGGTTGTCCATCCTCCGACGGTAGGGAGACGATGTTCCGCCGCGGTTACGCCGCGAGGGGCATGGTCAATTTGTCGTTAATCCGATGCGCGGCCGAGGCAGCACGCCCCCGAACGGCGGCTTGACGGCTGGCTTGCGGCTGGCTCGGGTCTCCGGTGCCGGTGGCACCGTCCCCGCCGAGCACGGCATGGCGTGCGCCGGGCCGGAGCGCGCACCGAGGAAGGTGCCGCCCGCGCCGATCAAATGAGACTCGCCACGCTGAATGTGCGACTCGCGCGGACCAGCACGGGACTCGCCGCGCCGAGCGTGCGACTCCCGCCCACCACCGCGGAACTCGCCGCGCCGCACACGGGACTCGCGGACGATCGTGAAACCCGCCGCGCCGCACGCGCCACTCCCGGCCACCACCGCGGAACCCGCCGCGTCGCACGCGCCACTCCCGGCCACCACCGCGGAACCCGCCGCGCCGAGCGTGCGACTCGCGCCCACCACCGCGGAACTTGCCGCATCGCACGCGCCACTCCCGGCCACCTACATGGAACCCGCCACGCTGAACGTGCGACTCGCGCCACCACCGCGGAACCCACCGCGCCGCACGCGCCACTCCCGCCCACCAACATGGAACCCACCGCGCCGCACGCGCGACTCGCGTCCACCACCGCGCCGAGCGCGGAACTGGCGTCCACCACATGGAACCCGCCGCGCCGAACGCGCCACTCGCGCGGACCAGTACGGGACTCGCCGCGCCGACCGTGCAACTCCCGCCGAGCAGCGCGGAACTGGCGTCCACCACATGGAACCCGCCGCGCCGAACGCGCCACTCGCGCGGACCAGTACGGGACTCGCCGCGCCGACCGTGCAACTTCCGCCGAGCAGCGCGGGACTCGCGCCCACCGACATGGAACTCGCCGCGCCGAACGCGCCACTCCCGCCCACCACCGCGCCTAACGCCGCGTCCCGTGAGCCGGTGGGGCCCGGGGTCAGGTGGAGAGTTCGCGGAGCGCCAGGGCCAGTCCGGCGAGCCGGTCGGTCGCGTCGGTCAGGAAGAGGCGCGAGTCGGCGAGGCCGTGGCTGCTCGCGGCCACCGCGCGGCCCGCCGCGGCGACCAGGGCTCCGAAGCTCTCCACCCCGTCGTCCAGCTGCTCCCGCAGCGTGGCGATCGCCGAGTCCAGCGCGGCCCGCTCGCCGGCCGGGGCCGCGTCGCGTGCCCGCTCGATCGACTGGATCCGCAGGGCCAGCGCCCGCAGCGCCGTCGCGGCCTCGGCGGCCGTCGACCGCGCGTCGGCCACCGAGTACTCCGGCACCGGCGCCGCGCCGAGCGCCGACGGCTCCGACAACTGCCGCAGCAGGTCGGCCAGCGTCGACTCGCACTCGGCGAGCCGCTGCATCGCGGGGCGCGCCGCGGAACCGGACGGCGGCAGCGGCGGCGGGGTGGTGCTGACCGGCAGCACGACCCGGTTCAGCTGCCGCAACCGCAGCGCCGAGCGCACCGACAACGTCGTGAACACGACCGCGCCGAAGATCCCCGGCGCCGCCTCGGCCACTCCGCCCGCCCCGGCGAGCCCGAACCAGCCGATCACGGCGTACAGCACGAACAGCACCGAAGCCATGATCCACAGCGTCAGCGCCCGCGAGGTCCGCTGCTTGCGCCGCGCGAGCTTCGCCTCGGGCGAGTTCCACGCGACCCACTTCGCGCGGGCCTCGTTGAGCACCGGCATCGCCTGGGAGACGACCTTCGGCCGCGTCCCCGAGCCGGACGAGCCCTGCTCCGTGTACCGCTGCAGCTTCTGCTGCGCGCGCTGCGCGTAGTCGGGCAGGCGCTCGATGTGCTTTTCCAGTTTCGCCTGGAACTGCGAGAAGTCCCGCCTGCCCGACGCCATCGCCTACCCGCTCAGGCCTGGTTCTTCTGCTGCTCGGCCTGGACGCGCGACTCGATCTCGCGCTGGATGTCCGCCGCCGGCGACGCCGCCTTCTCACCGGAGCCGGAGGTCACCTGCGCCACCGAGTCGCCCCGCATGGACGCCCGGATCTGCTCCAGCCGCGAGCTGCCCGCCATCTGCGTGGTGGCCTGCTGCACCTCGAGCATGCGGCCCTGCACCGAGTTCTGCGCCAGCTCGGCCTGGCCCAGCGCGGTGGTGTACCGCTTCTCGATCTTGTCCCGCACCTCTTCCAGCGACGGGGTGTTGCCCGGCGCGGCGAGCTGCGACATCTGGTTGAGCGAGGCCGACACCTGCTCCTGCATCTTGGCCTGCTCCAGCTGCGAGAGCAGCTTGGTGCGCTCGGCCAGCTTCTGCTGCAGCATCGCCGAGTTGCGCTCGACGGCCTGCTTCGCCTGCGCGGCGGCCTGCAGGGCCTGGTCGTGCAGCGTCTTGAGGTCCTCGATGCTCTGCTCGGCCGTGACCAGCTGGGTGGCGAACGACTCCGCGGCCACCTCGTACTGCTGGGCCTTCTGCTCGTCCCCCTTGGCGCGGGCCTCGTCGGCCAGCACCAGCGCCTGCCGCGCCGACGCCTGCAGCTTCTCGACCTCGGCGAGCTGGCGGTTGAGCTTCATCTCCAGCTGCCGCTGGTTACCGATAACCGCGGCGGCCTGCTGGGAGAGCGCCTGGTGGTTGCGCTGCGCCTCCTCGATGGCCTGCTGGATCTGCACCTTCGGGTCGGCGTGCTCGTCGATCTTCGACGAGAACGACGCCATGAGGTACTTCCAGAACTTCACGAAAGGGTTGGCCATCTCCTCCGCCTGCCTTCTAGATCCCTGCCTGGGTGTCGCCGATGGTCGCCCGGCGTCGCTCTCCCCTATCTGAGCAACGCCGCGACCCCGGGGTGGGTTCCATCGTGTCAGGTCGCGCCCGTGTGTTCCAGGCGACCCCGGGGGATTTCAGGGACGACCCTGACCGGCCTCCCCGGACCGGACGCGCGAAGGCCACCGCCGGGGCGCGCGGCGCCCGGACGGTGGCCTTCTCGTCGGATGTTCTCAGCGGGTGATCAGGCCGCGACCATCTTCGGCGCGCGGATGGTGGTGCGCAGCGACGGCCCGACCCGCTGACCGGAAACCCGCAGGTCCGACAGGTCGTTGCCGATCACGCCGTCGATGAGGCGGCCGCTTTCGAGCCGGCCCGTCGCGGCGGACGGCGCACCCGTCTTGCGCACGCGGCCCTCGCTCTCGGCGGTCTCGGGCATCGTCGGCACGTCCACGCTCTCCAGAGCCGAGATGTCGGCGGCGACGTTGCTCAGCAGCTCGGCCAGCGGCAGCTCGAGCGCCTCGCAGATGGACGCCAGCAGTTCACTGGACGCCTCCTTCTGCCCGCGCTCCACCTCGGACAGGTAGCCGAGGCTGACCTTGGCGGCGCGGGAGATGTCGCGCAGTGTGCGACGCTTGTTGGTGCGGGCATGCCGGAGCCGGTCGCCGATCGCCTCGCGCAGGAGCACGGTCATCGCGCGCCTCCCTTCCTGATACCGACCACGTTACCCAGTTCGAGCGCCTCCTCGCAGCGATTGACACGGGGATACGCCCAGGGCGAACGCCCCGATCAAGTGAGATGTTCCCCCAGCAGGTCGAGCGCGGCCGTCACCGACGCGCGCCGGACGGCCGCGCGGTCGCCCTCGAACCAGTGGGTGCGCACGTCCCGGCCGGCCGGCCCGGCGAGGCCGATGTGCACGGTGCCGGGGGCGACGCCGTCCTGCGGGTCCGGCCCGGCCACGCCGGTCAGCCCCAGTCCCCAGTCCGCGCCGCAGCGCTCCCGCGCGCCCTCCGCGAGCTGCGCCGCCACCTCCGGGTGCACCGCGCCGTGCGCGGCCAGCAGCGCCGGGTCCACCCCGGCGAGCTTCGCCTTGAGGTCGGTGGCGTAGACCACCAGCCCGCCGCGCACGACCGCGCTGGAGCCGGGCACCTCGGTCAGCGTCGCGGTGACCAGGCCGGCGGTCAGCGACTCCGCGGCGGCCACCGTCTGCCCGAGCCGCACCAGCGCGGCCACCACGGGGCGCGCCGACGTCATGCCCGGGCCGCCGCGCGCAGCCGCACGGCGCGCACGACGTAGTCGGCGCCGGTGACGACGGTGAGCGCCACCGCGAGGCCCATCAGCGCCCACTGGACCGGTAGCGCGCCGTCCGGCAGCGGCAGCAGGTAGGTCACGATCGCCAGGATCTGGGTCATGGTCTTGGCCTTGCCGCCGCGGCTGGCCGGGATCACGCCGTGCCGGATCACCCAGAACCGCAGCAGGGTCACGCCGATCTCGCGGACCGCGATCACCACGGTCACCCACCAGGGCAGCTCGCCGAGCAGGCTCAGGCCCACCAGCGCCGCGCCGATCAGCGCCTTGTCCGCGATCGGGTCGGCGATCTTGCCGAAGTCGGTGATCAGCCCGTAGCGGCGGGCGACCCAGCCGTCCACCTGGTCGGTCAGCGACGCGATCGCGAACAGCACCGTCGCGCCGATCCGCCAGCCGGTGTCTTCGCCGCCACCGGCGAACAGCGCCAGCACGAACAGCGGGACCAGGATGATCCGGGACAGGGTCAGCAGGTTCGCGACGTTGAGCGTGGGGACCGGGGTCGGCTCGGGCTCGCGGTGGGGCGGGCCGGCCTCCCCGCCCGCCTGCGCCGACTCCTCCGCCGCGGCGCTCATCTGCCGGCGTCCGGCTCGACGAGCAGGTCGACGCCCTCGGAGCCGACGACCCGGCAGCGGACCATCTGCCCGGCCTCGAGCCCGTCGCCGTCGAGCACGATGCAGGCGCCGTCGACCTCGGGCGCCTGGTGCGCGGCGCGGCCGGACACCTCTTCGTCGTCGGCCTCCTCGACCAGCACGTCGACGATCTCGCCGACGCGGTCCTCGGCGCGCTGCGCGGTCAGCTCCTCCACCAGCGCGGAGACCCGCGCGACGCGCTCGGCGACCACCTCGGGGTCGATCTTGCCGTCGTAGGTCTCGGCCTCGGTGCCGTCCTCGTCGGAGTAGCCGAACACGCCGACCGCGTCCAGCCCGGCCTCGGTGAGGAAGTGCTCCAGCTCGGCGACGTCCTCCTCGGTCTCGCCGGGGAAGCCGACGATGACGTTGCTGCGGATGCCCGCCTCCGGCGCGTACTCGCGGATCTGCTGGATCAGCGCGAGGAACGACTTCGTGGAGCCGAAGCGGCGCATCCGGCGCAGCACGGTCTCGCTGGAGTGCTGGAAGGACATGTCGAAGTAGGGCGCCACACCCGGCGTGGTCGCGATGGCGCGGACCAGGTCCGGGCGGGTCTCGGCGGGCTGCAGGTAGGACACCCGCACCCGCTCGATGCCCTCGATGCCGGCCAGCTGGGGCAGCAGCCGCTCCAGCGCGCGGGTGCCGCCCAGGTCGCGGCTCAGGTCCTTGCCGTAGGACGTGGAGTTCTCGCTGACCAGGAACAGCTCCTTGACGCCCTGGCCGGCCAGCCAGGCGGCCTCGGCGAGGATCTCGTCCGGGTGGCGCGAGACGAACGAGCCGCGGAACGACGGGATCGCGCAGAACGAGCAGCGGCGGTCGCAGCCCGAGGCGATCTTCAGAGCCGCGACCGGCGAGTCGGACAGCCGGTTGCGCAGCACGCGGGGACCCCAGCCGTGGCCGGGGATCGACACGTCCTCGGTGGCGGCGGCGCGCTCGACCGGGGTGATCGGCAGCAGCTTGCGGCGGTCGCCCGGGGTGTGCGAGGCGATGGTGCGGCCTGCCGCGACGTCGTCCAGGCGGGCCGCGAGGTCGTTGTAGTGGTCGAACCCGAGGACGGCGTGGGCCTCCGGCAGGCTCTCGGCCAGCTCGGCGCCGTAGCGCTCGGCCATGCAGCCGACGGCGACGACCTTCGCGCCGGTGTCGGCGGCGGCCAGCAGCGTGTCGACCGAGTCCTTCTTCGCCGACTCCACGAACCCGCAGGTGTTGACGACGATCACGTCGCTGCCCTCGGGTTCGTCGGCGAGCTCCCAGCCCCCTTCGGCGAGCCGGCCGGCCAGCTCCTCGGAGTCCACCTCGTTGCGGGCGCAGCCCAGGGTCAACAGGGAGACACGACGGCCGGAGGGCTCGGTGGCGGCAGAAGACACGACACTCAGGGTAGCTGGCGGGCGCGGGCGTGGCCGAACCCACCGCGACAGGCACGCCCCCGCCCCGATACGGTCGATCGGTGCACGGTGATCCTTCCCCTACCGTCGAGATCCGGCGGGCCCGGATCTCGGATGTCCGCAAGATCAAGGCGTTGGTGGACGCGGACGCGGGGCGGGTGTTGCTCGAGAAGGAGCTCGTCACCCTGTACGAGGACATGCAGGAGTTCTGGGTCGCGGACATCGGCGGCGAGAACGGTGACATCGTCGGCTGCGGCGCGCTGCACGTGCTGTGGGAGGACCTGGCGGAGATCCGCACGGTCGCGGTCGACAAGCGGATGCGCGGGCAGGGCATCGGGCACCGGCTGGTCGCGCAGCTGATCTCGCTGGCGCGGGAACTGGGGCTGCGCCGGATCTTCGTGCTGACCTTCGAGACGAGCTTCTTCGCGCGGCACGGGTTCACCGAGATCGACGGCACACCGGTGCCGAGCTCGGTGTACGAGGAGATGCGCCGCTCGGTGGACCCGGGCGTGGCCGAGTTCCTCGAACTCCCCTACGCGAAGCCGAACACGCTCGGCAACACACGGATGCTCCTGGAGTTGTAGCGGTTGCGCCCGCCGGGTGAAGTTCGCCCGGTATCCACCTTTCGGGGCTGGCGGCCGTCACCCGGCGGCCGGAAGCTGATCATGGTCGTCTGTTGATCAGCGAGGAGTCCCGGATGCGCGCCGCCGCCCGTCGTCTGCTGTCCACGGCCGCTCTGGCCACCGCACTCGTCGCCGGCGCGGGCACCGCGCAGGCGGTCGACGTCCGGTCGGTGACCGACACGTACCTGTTCGGCACGTCGCTGAGCCGGTTCGAGCAGATCCGCGCGGACCGGCCGTACGCGGCGAAGCTGGACTGGTCGTCGGACACGTGTTCGTGGTCGCCGGACAAGCCGCTCGGGTTCGACTTCTCCCCCGCCTGCCACCGGCACGACTTCGGCTACCGCAACTACAAGCGGCAGGACCGGTTCACCAGCGCCAACCGGAAGAAGATCGACGACAACTTCTACGGCGACCTGAAGACCATCTGCCACGGCGACTGGCGCTGCAACGGCACGGCGTGGACCTACTACCAGGCCGTCCGGAAATTCGGCGGCTCCTAGTCCGCTTCGCCGTCGTCGTCGGGCATCGAGCCGCCGCGGATGAGCATCAGCGTGCCCTCCAGGTCCTCCGGCTTGACGAGCACGTCGCGGGCCTTCGAGCCCTCCGACGGGCCCACCACGCCGCGCGTCTCCAGCAGGTCCATCAGCCGCCCGGCCTTGGCGAAGCCGACCCGCAGCTTGCGCTGCAGCATCGACGTCGACCCGAACTGCGAGGTGATGATCAGCTCGGCCGCCTGCAGCAGGACGTCGAGGTCGTCGCCGATGTCCGGGTCGATCTCCTTCTTCTCCCCGGCCTTCGCGGCGGTGACGCCCTCCTGGTACTCCGGCTGCGCCTGCTCCTTCGTGAAGTTGACGATCGAGGCGATCTCGTCGTCGCCGACGTAGGCGCCCTGGATGCGGACCGGCTTGCCTGCGCCCATCGGCAGGTACAGGCCGTCGCCCATGCCGATCAGCTTCTCCGCGCCCGGCTGGTCCAGGATGACGCGCGAGTCGGTCAGCGACGACGTGGCGAACGCCAGCCGTGACGGCACGTTGGTCTTGATCAGGCCGGTGACGACGTCGACCGACGGGCGCTGCGTCGCCAGCACCAGGTGGATCCCGGCGGCACGGGCCTTCTGCGTGATCCGGACGATCGCGTCCTCGACGTCGCGTGGCGCGGTCATCATCAGGTCGGCCAGCTCGTCGACGATCGCCATGATGTACGGGTACGGCCGGTACACGCGCTCGCTGCCCGGCGGCGCGGTGATCTCCCCCGACTTGACTTTGCGGTTGAAGTCGTCGATGTGCCGGACCCGGTTGGCCTGCATGTCCTGGTAGCGCTGCTCCATCTCCTCCACCAGCCAGGCCAGCGCGGCGGCGGCCTTCTTCGGCTGGGTGATGATGGGCGTGATCAGGTGCGGGATGCCCTCGTACGGCGTCAGCTCGACCATCTTCGGGTCGATCAGGATCATCCGCACCTCTTCGGGCGTCGCCCGCGCCAGCAGCGACACCAGCATCGAGTTGACGAAGCTCGACTTACCGGAACCGGTGGAACCGGCGACCAGCAGGTGCGGCATCTTCGTCAGGTTCGCGGTGACGAAGTGGCCCTCGATATCCTTGCCGAGCCCGATGACCATCGGGTGGGTGTCCTTGCCCGCCGTGGACGAGCGCAGCACGTCGCCGAGGCGCACCATCTCGCGGTCGGAGTTGGGCACCTCGATGCCGACCGCCGACTTGCCGGGGATCGGCGCGAGCAGGCGGACGTTGTCCGTGGCCACCGCGTACGCGATGTTCTTGGTCAGCGCGGTGATCTTCTCGACCTTCACGCCCGGGCCGAGCTCGACCTCGTAGCGCGTGACCGTCGGGCCGCGGGTGAAGCCGGTGACCTGCGCGTCGACGTTGAACTGCTCCAGCACGCCGGTGATCGCCTCGATCATGGCGTCGTTGGCCTTGCTGCGGGTCTTCGGCGCGTCGCCCAGCTGCAGCAGGTCGGCGGGCGGCAGCTCGTAGTCGCCCTCGACGGTCCGGGTGACCGCCATGACCGGTTCCGGCTTCTTCGGCTTCTTCTCCGGCACCGCGGCGGGCACCGGCTTCGGCGGGCGCGCCGGGGTGGGCGGCTCGGCCAGCGCGGAGTCGATGTCCAGCTGCTCGGGGTCGGCGCCGCTCGCCTGGCGGCGGCGGGACGGCTTGCGCAGCCGCACGGCCTTCGGGTCGGCCTCGGTGACCTCGTCGCGGCGTTCGGCGCGGGCCTCGCGCTGCGCCTCCTCCTCGGCCAGCTCCTCCGGGTCCAGTCCCCAGGTGCGCACCAGGTGCGGGATGTCGCGGATGCGGGTGGCGGTGAACACGAGCAGGCCGAACGCGAGCGCGAGGAACAGCAGCGGCACCGCGACCCAGGCCGTCACGCCCTGGGCGAGCAGGTCGCCGGACAGGAACCCGAGGATCCCGCCCGCGTAGCGCTGGTTCTCGGCGTCGTGCGGGCGGCCGTTGAACAGGTGCAGCAGCCCCAGCAGCGCCAGCACGCCCAGCATGGTGCCGATCACCATGCGCGGGCGGACCTCCGGTTGCGGCTCGGTGCGCATCAGGACCACGGCGGAGACCACCAGCGCCAGCGGCAGGGTGACCGCGCCGGCGCCGAAGACCGTGCGGGTGGCCAGCTCGACGTAGCCGCCGACCGGCCCCGCCGCGCGCCACCACACGCCGGCGGCGACGATCAGGGCCAGCGCGATCAGGCCGAGGGCGAGCCCGTCGCGGCGGTGCTCGGGCTCCAGCTCCCGGCCGCGGCCGACGGTGCGCACCAGGCTGCCGAGGCCCTTGGCCAGCAGGTTCCAGCCGCCGCGGACGGCCTTGCTGAACGTCCCGGCCTTCTTCTTCGGGGCGGGCTTGCGGGCGCGCGAGGCCGCGGGCCGCGACTTGGCCGCGCCGCGCGTGCTCCTGCGCGCGGTGCTGCCCTTGCCGCCGGTCCGTTTCGTGCCGCTGCTCCTCGTCGCCGCCCCGCTAGCCATGCCTCTACGGTAACCGCCTGGCCCCACCAACCCCAGGTGCCACACTCGGCACAGCGGGAACTTCGCCTTCACCGCCGGACCTTGATCCGCCATTTCGGTGATCTGCCATGCTGACGACCATGTTCGCGCTGCACTCCGACGACACCGGGCAGACACGCCGCAGGCCACCGGCGGTCTGGCGGACCATGACCCGGGTGGACCAGGGGCTCGTCGCGCTGACCGGCCGGCTGCGGATCACCGGCCGGATCGCGCCCGAGCTGCGGGGACGGCCGTTCCTGATGGCGGCCAACCACATCGGCGTGTTCGACCCGTTCGTGCTGATCGCCGCGTGCCGGAAGATCGGCATCGCGCCGCGGTTCATGCTGGCGGGCGGGATCCTGGACGCGCCGGTGATCGGGCCCGCGCTGAAGGTCAGCGGGCACATGCGCATCGACCGCGGCAAGGCGAGCGCGCTGGAGCAGTTCAAGCAGGCCGTGGAGGAGATGCGGACGACGCCGAGCCCGATCATCGTCTACCCGGAGGGCCGGATCAGCCACGACCCGGGCCTGTGGCCGGAGCGCGGCAAGACGGGCGCCGCGCGGCTCGCGATCGCCGCCGGGGTGCCGGTGGTGCCGATCAGCCAGTGGGGCGCGCACGAGGCCGTGTACTGGGGCACGGAGAAGGTGACGGGTCCCGCGGACCTGCTGCCGCTGGCCCGGTCCGGCCTGACCGCGCCGCTGCGGCGGCCGACATACCGCGTGCACTTCGGCGAGCCGGTGGACCTGAGCGACGTCGAGCCGGAGCGGCCGGGCGCCGGGGTGCGCGCGCACGCGAAGATCATGCGCGCCATCACGGCCGGCCTGGTCCCGTTGCGCCGCGACGAGCCCGACAAGCCGAAGTTCCACGACCCGACGCGCCCCACGGACACCGTCAGCCCGTGGCGTCCCCGGTGACGGACGCCCCGAAGTCGCTGGCGGAGGTCCGCGCCCGGATCGACGCCCTCGACGCCGAGCTGGCCGGCCTGCTGGCCACCCGCCAGTCCCTGGTCCGCGCGGCGGCCGCGTTCAAGGCCGACGCGCAGGCTGTTCGCGCGCCCGACCGGGTGGAGCAGGTGGTCGCGGCGGCGCGGGAACGGGCGGCCGCCGCGGGGCTGGCCCCCGAGGTCGCCGAGGCGGTGTGGCGCGCCATGATCGGCGCCTTCATCGAGCTCGAGCTGGGCGAGCACACACGGCTGACTGGAGACGCCCCGGCGTGAAGGGCCCTCGGGGGTTCGCGACGCCCGGGTGGGTGGTGGTCAGCCGCGCCCGGGTGGGCGGACGGTCAGCCGCGCCCGGGTGGGCGGACGGTCAGCCGCGCCCGGGTGGGCGGACGGTCAGCCACGCCGGGGTGCGGGCGCAGCGCCCCTCCGAGGGGCGGCCCCCGCCTCAGTGGCGGTGAGCCGCGCCCGGGGTTTTGGCTGCAGCGGCAGCGGGTGGCCCCGCAAGGCGCGACCCCACGCCACCGCAGCAGCTCCCGGCGGCGAGCCGGCCGATCCGAGTGGTGGCGCTCCGGTGGGTGATCACTGCCCGGCGCGAGCAACCGACCTCAACGACGACACGCCACCCCGCGTGGTGGCGCTCCATCACTGCCCGGCGCCAGCAGCGGACCTCACCGCCGGTAAGCCGCGCCAGGGTGGTCGGCCGCCAGGCGCGGCCCCGCACCGCCGAGCCGCTCCCGCAGCGTGCCACCCTCCGGCTTCACCGGCACCCGGCCCCGGCGGCGCAGCTCCGGCACCACCCAGCGCGCGAAGTCCACGAACGTGCCCGGCGTCGTCACGTACGCCAGGTTGAAGCCGTCCACGTCGGCCTCCTCGGCCCACCTCTCCAGCTCGTCCGCGACCTCCGGGCCGGACCCCGTCACGACCGGGCCCCGCCCGCCGAGCCCGATGAAACCGGCCAGCTCGCGTGGCGTCCACGCCCGCTCGGCCGTCGTGAACGCCGCCAGCGCCGACCGGTTCGCGTCGCCGTCGCGGTAGGTCAACGGCTCGTCCACCGGGAGTTCGGCCAGGTCGACGCCCGTCCAGCCGCCGAACAACGCGAACGCCCCCGGCACGGACACCAGCGACTGGTACTCGCGCAGCTTCTGCTCCGCCTCCTCCGACGTCTCACCGACCACCGGCGTCAGCATCGTGAAGATCTTCACCGCCCGCGGGTCCCGGCCCTGCTCGGCCACCCCGGCGCGGATCGCGTCCACCGAGCGGCGCACCACCCGCGGCGACGGCCCGGACACGAACACCGCCTCCGCGTGCCGCGCCGCGAACCGCACGCCCCGCGGCGACGCGCCCGCCTGGAACAGCACCGGCGTCCGCTGCGGCGACGGCTCCGACAGGTGCGGCCCCGGCACCGCGAAGTACTTGCCCTTGTGCCCGATGTCGTGCACCTTCGCCGGATCCGCGTACACCCCGCCGGACCGCACGACGGCGCCGTCCTCCCACGAGCCCTCCCACAGCTTGTAGCAGACCTCGAGGTACTCCTCCGCGATCTCGTACCGCTCGTCGTGCGGCACCTGAGCGTCCAGGCCGAGGTTCCGCGCCGCACTGTCCAGATAGGACGTCACGATGTTCCACGCGACCCGGCCCCGCGTCAGGTGGTCCAGTGTGGACAGCCGACGGGCCAGCGAGTACGGCTGCTCATAGGTCGTCGACACGGTGACCCCGAACCCGAGGTGCGAGGTCACCGCGGCCAGCGCGGGCAGCAGCACCGTCGGCTCGTTGACCGGGATCTGCGCGGCGTCGGCGACCGCGGCGTCCTTCGACCCGCCGTAGACGTCGTACACACCCAGCACGTCGGCGAGGAACAGCGCGTCGAACCCGCCGTCTTCCAGCGTGCGCGCCAGGTCCAGCCAGAAGGACAGGTCGGTGTAGCGGTGCCCCTCGTCGGCGGGGTGCTTCCACAGCCCGGCCGACTGGTGCCCGGCGCAGTTCATGTCGAAGGCGTTCAGGTAGATGCGGCTCATGCCAGCCCCTCGGAGTTGGTCTCCCGCGCGAACCACGCGGACACGAACGTCAGCACCGCCAGCCCGGCGAAGTAGGCGACGATCAGCCACGGCCGCCCGTCCCCGGCCACCAGCAGCGCGGCGGCGATCAGCGGCGCGAACCCACCGGAGAGCACCGCGCCGATCTGGTACCCCAGCGACGCGCCGCTGTAGCGCACGCGCGTGTCGAACAGCTCGCCGAACCACGCCGCCTGCGGCCCGTACATCGCGTCGTGCACCACGTTGACGCCGAACACGATCGCCAGCACCACCGCCACCGCGGACCCGGAGTCGGCCGCGAGGAAGAACAGCACCAGCGCCACGATCCCGGCGAGCGAGCCGAACAGGTACGGCGGGCGCCGCCCGAACCGGTCGGACAGGTGACCCCACAGCGGGGTGCTGACCAGGCCGATCGCGGAGGCGACCATCACCGCGACGAGCCCCACGGAGCTGTCCTTGCCGAACGTGTTCTGGAGGTAGGTCAGTGAGTAGGTGGTCAGCAGCACGAACAACGCGATCTGCGACAACCGCAGCCCGGTGGTCAGCACGACGTTGCGCGGCTGCGTCCGCAGCACCTCGACGACCGGCAGCCGGGCGGTCTCCCCGCTCGCCTTGAGCCGCTCGAACACCGGCGCGTCGGTCAGCCGGAGCCGGATCACCAGACCGACGACGACCAGCACGAAGCTGAGCAGGAACGGCACCCGCCACGCCCAGGACAGGAACGCGGCATCCCCGGAGATCGTGCGCACGAGGTAGAAGACGCCGGTGGCCAGCAGCATCCCGGCCGACGACCCGAGTTGCGTGAAGCTGCCGAACAACCCGCGCCGCCCGGGTGTGGCGTGCTCGACCGACAGCAGCGCCGCGCCGCCCCACTCGGCGCCGACCGCCAGCCCCTGCAACAGCCTCAGCACCACCAGCAGCGCCGGGGCGAGGATCCCGGCCTGCGCGTACGTGGGCAGCACCCCGATCGCCGTGGTGGCGATCCCCATCAGCAGCAGCGCGCCGACCAGCACCGCCTTGCGGCCGACCCGGTCACCGAGGTGGCCCGAGATCACCGCCCCCAGCGGCCGCGCGCCGAAGCCGACCGCGTAGGTGCCGAAGGCCGCGAGCGTGCCCGCGGTCGAGGAGACGTTGGGGAAGAACAGCGGCTTGAACACCAGCGCGGTCGCGGTGGCGTAGAGGTAGAAGTCGTACCACTCGATGGTCGTGCCGATCATGCTGCCGACCGCGGCGCTCCGTGGCGTGGTGCGCGGCGCGGCGGGGACCGTCGTCGTCATGCCCTGGGACGCTAGGGTTTCCCGGCGCAGCGCCGCACGAGGTCTCACATGTCGGAACGCGCGATTCGATACCGGTAGGCTGATCATCGTGACCACCCGGATCCTCGTCGTGTACTACAGCGCCACCGGCAACACCGCGAAGCTGGCCGCCGCACTGGCCGGCGGGGCCGCCGACGCCGGGGCGGAGGTCCGCGTCCGCACGGTCGCCGAGACCGCCCCGCCCGAGGCCATCGCGACGAACCCGCGCTGGCAGGCGTGGGTCGACGCGGGGCCGCACGACGAACTCGCCACGCTCGCCGACCTGGAGTGGGCCGACGGGCTCGCGATCGGCAGCCCGACCCGGTTCGGCGGGCCGGCGAGCCAGCTCAAGTCCTTTCTGGACACCACGGGCGGCCTGTGGGCCAAGGGAAAGCTGGTGGACAAGGTCGCGACGTCGTTCACCACGGCGTCCACCGCGCACGGCGGGCTGGAGGCGACCGTGCTGGCGATGAACAACATCTTCTACCACTGGGGCGCGATCGTGCTGCCGCTCGGCTACGGGCAGCCGCACCTGCTGGAGTCCGGGAACCCCTACGGCGGTTCGTTCGTGTCGCGCAAGTCGGCCGAGCCGGACAAGGAGTCGCTCGAAGCGCTGCGCATCCAGGGCCACCGGCTCGCGACCATCGCGGGTTACGTGCGCGTCGGCCGCGGCGGCGCCTGAGCGGCGCGGGGCAGCCGCAACCCACCCCGCCCCCGGAGTAACCGGCGCGCGAGTTTGACCGGTTATGCGAGGAGTGACGGAATTCCGGTACCGCCGTACCGGTCGGCCGCTTAGGGTGGGCGGAGTGGTCACCGAAGCTCCCGCACCGCCGCGTGCGTTCGTCCCGCACCGCGGGCGCGGCACGACGCTGATCCTCGTCTCCTCGGTCTGTTTCGGCAGCTCCGGCACGATCGCGAAACCCGCGATGCTCGCCGGCCTGTCCGCCGAGCAGGTCGCCGCGGCGCGGATCGGGCTCGCGGCGCTGGTCCTGGCCGCCGTGGTGGCCGTGGTGAAGCCGTCGCTGCTGCGCGTCCGCCGCGCCGAGTGGCCGCTGCTGCTCGGCTACGGCCTGCTCGGCGTCGCGGGCGTGCAGCTGTGCTACTTCGTCGCCGCCGGACGGCTGCCCGTCGGCATCGCGATCCTGCTCGAGTTCACCTCGCCGGTGCTGATCGCGCTGTGGACGCGGTTCGTCCGCGGCGTGCGGCTGCCCGGGCGCATGTGGGCCGGGATCGCGCTGGCGATGGCCGGGCTGGCGGGCGTGGCGCAGGTGTGGCAGGGGCTCAGCCTCGACGCGGTCGGCCTGCTCGCCGGGCTCGGCGCGGCGGTGTGCTCGGCGGCGTACTTCCTGCTCGGCGAGCACGGCGTCACCACCCGCCACCCGATGGGCATGGTGACCTGGGGCATGATCATCGGCGCGGTGGCGGTGTGCGCGGTCGCCCCGCCGTGGACGATGCCCGCCGCGGTCCTCACCGCTCCCGCCGAGTTCGGCCCGTGGCACCCGCCGGTGTGGCTGCTGCTGGTGGCCGTCGCGTTGTTCTCGACCGTCCTGGCCTACGCCATCGGCCTCACCGCGCTGCGCCACCTCCCGGCCGCCGTCGCGAGCGTCATCGGCCTGCTCGAACCGGTCATCGCCACCGCCACCGCGTGGGCGCTGCTGCACGAAACGCTGGCCTGGCCCCAGCTGGCCGGCGCGGTCGTCCTGCTCGGCGGCGCGCTGATCGTGCAGCTCAACTCGCCGCGCGCGCAGGTTCCGGAGCCCGGAATGCCCGCCGGTACGCGCCCGGAGTCGTGCCCACCTGGTCCCGGAACCGGCGGCGCAGGTTGACCGCCGAGGCGAGCCCCACGCGCGCCGCGATCGCGTCCACCGGCAGATCGGTGTCCTCCAGCAGCCTGCGCGCCTCCGCCACGCGGCGGGACAGCAGCCACGCGCCCGGGCTCGTGCCGAACCGGTCCTGGAAGCGCCTCGCCAGCGTGCGGGGTGAGACGTTGAGCCGCGCGGCCAGGTCGGCCACCGACAACGGTGTTCCGAGCCGCTCGCCTGCCCAGTCGAGCAGGTCGTCCAGCTCGTCCCGGGCCGGCGGCGTGATCCGGACCTGACCGCCGTCCCGGTGCGGCGGCATCACCATGTGCCGCGCGAGGAGGGCGGCGTGCGCGGCGCCGTGGTCCCGCCGGACGAGGTGCAGGCACAGCTCGATCCCCGCCCCCGCGCCGGCGCTCGTCGCGACATCGCCGTGGTCCACGTAGAGCTTGTCCGGCTCCACGCGCACCGCCGGGAACTCGCGCCGCAACTGCTCGGCGCGCTCCCAGTGGGTGGTGGCCGAGCGGCCGTCGAGCAACCCGGTGCGCGCCAGGGCGAACACGCCGGAGCAGATCGTGACGAGCCGCGCCCCACGGGCGTGGGCGCGCAGCAACGCCTCGCGCACGCGCGGGGACAGGGGCGCCTCCACCGGCGCCCAGCCCGGGATGATCACCGTGTCCGCGTCGTCGAGCGCGGACAGGCCACGCGGCACCGCCAAGGCGTACCCCGCGGTGGTGGGCACGGTTCCCGGCTCCTCCGTGCACACGTCGAACTCGTAGTACCGCGGCACGCCGTCCCGCACCGTGCCGAAGACCTCCATGGCGCAGCCGAGCTCGAACGTCGACTGCACCGGCTGCACCAGGGCGACCACGCGATGCATGGCAGAAAAGTACCCCACGGTGTCCTCGCGGGCACTGTCCCGGCCCGGTCCGCGCCCGCATCCTGGGGCCATGCACGAAATCCTCGCCCAGGAGGGCTACACCTCGGTCTCCGTCGACGAAGCCCCGGTCCGCGAACTGTTCCCCGGCGTCCGCCACCGTCCGTTGTGGACCGGCCCGGACGGGGCCCACGCCGACCTGCTGGAGATGGACCCCGGCGCGTCCTGGCCGCACCGCGACGTGCACGAACCCGGCCCCGAGGAGGTCTACGTCGTGGCGGGCACGTTCCACGACGGCGCGCGCGACTACCCGGCGGGGACGTTCCTGCACGCCCCCGCCGGAACCTGGCACGTGCCGTCGACCGCCACGGGCTGCACCCTGTTCCTGTTCTACCCGGAGGGCTAGCGGGACGGCGTCAGCACGATCCGGCCGAACACCTCGCCGTGGTCCATCTTCCGGTGCGCGAGCCCGGCCTCGGCCAGCGGCAGCACCTCGTGCACGACCGTGCGCAGCTCCCCGCGCGCCGCAGCGGCGAACTGGGCCGCGCGGACGGTTCGCCGCTCGGCCGCGGGCACCGTGTCGGCGCTGAAGGTGGCCACCGACAACGACTTCCGGAACCGGGCCATCAGCGCCGCGCCGAAGTCCGCGGGCGGGCCTCCCACCACGCCGACCAGGACCGCCCGCCCGTTGGCGCCGAGCTTGCCGACGAACTCCGGGAAGTCCGGGCCCGCGACGACGTCGACGATCACGTCGAACCCCGCGCCGCCGGTGCCGGAGCGGTCCAGCACGTGCGTCGCGCCCAGCTCGCGCAGCCGCTCGCCCCGCGCGGCCGACGACGTCGTGACCGCCACCGCACCGGCGCCGCCCCGCGCCGCGAGCTGGACCGCCGTCAGCCCGATGCTGCCGGCCGCACCCCGCACCAGCACCGACTCGCCCGGCGCGAACCCGGCGCGCGCGAGGGCGAAATGCGCCACCACACCCGAACCCCCGAGCGCCACGGCGTCCACCGTGGACAGACCGGCGGGCAGCGGCAGCACCTCCCCGGCCGGCACCACAGCCCGTTCGACGTACCCGCCGCCGGTGCCGGTGAACCCCCACACGCGCCGGCCCAGCAAGGCCCCGTCGACCCCGTCGCCGACCGCGATCACGGTGCCGGCCACCTCACTGCCCGGGATGTGCCCGGGCGCGAACCCGTGGGCGGCGAGCGTGCCGCGGCGGATCACCGCGTCCACGCCGCCGACCCCGATCGCCTCGGTCTCGATCAGCACCTGCCCGGGCGCCGCCTCGGGCGCGGGAAGGTCCACCACGGCCAGGCCCTCCGGCCCGCCGAACTCCGTGATCACCACTGCTTCCACGTCCGCCGACGCTAACGAACGCACCCCTCGGCTGGGCCGAAGTGAGAGCACCGGCGGCGAATCTGTCTCGCTCGCCCGCGCTCCGCCGCCCTGGACGACCACGCCCGCACCGTGAACGCGGGCCGACGCCCACTACCGCCGCTTCCCCGCCAAACAGGCGCCGGTCGCCACGCGCGCAACCGGGGCTTCACCGGCGCCTTCCCGGCATCGCCGAGGCCGCCGGCTTCATGCGCCCGGACTTCGTCCTGGACGACCTGGTGCCGATGTTCCGGGGGAACCGCGGCCTGCCTCCGAGGCGCGAATCCGCCCCTGCATGACCACGCCTGGCGATCCGGGCGGTTCAGGCGCCGGTGAGCCGGGCCAGCGCGCCGTAGAACACGTCGGTGATCCGCGCCGGGTCGGGCGCGGCGAACGTCTGGCCGCCGGTGGGCGTCGTGATCGCCGCCAGCTCGGCCACGTCCACGTCCGGGCCGATCCCGATGCCGATGATCGCCACCGGCCGCGCCGGGTCGGCGAGCTTCGCCAGCTCCGCGACCAGCGCGTCCCGGCTGATGCCGTCCGCGTCGTCGTTGCGCCCGTCGGTCAGCACGATCACCAGGTTCAGCCGCCCCGCCTGCCACTCCGCCGACGCCAGCCGGTACGCGGCCAGCACCGTGTCGTACAGCCCGGTGTCCCCGTCCGGCGTGGCCTTGATGGCGCGCAACCGCTCCGCCGCCCCGGACGCCAGGTGGTCGCTCACCGGCCGCATCGGCAGCACCTCGCGGTAGTCGCGGTCGCCGTCCAGGTGCGTGGCGAACTCCCACACGCTGCTCTCCGACGTCGGCTTGAACAGCGACAACGCCCGCGCGGCCGCGTCGGTGGTCAGCTGCATCCGGGTCTGCCCGGTGCCCGGCACCTCGACGTCCATCGACCCCGACACGTCGATCAGCACCCGCGCCCGCGAGCTGGAGTTAATCCGCGCCCACTGGCCGAGCAGCGCGTCCACGTCGGCGTCGGTCGGCACCGCCGGCGAGGGCAGGGTCCGGTCGCTGACGTTCTGCGCCGCGCCGTCCCGCAGGTACCGGCCATCCGGGGTGCGGAACCCGGCGTTGGCCAGCGCGTTCGACCCCTCCAGGCCCAGCAGCGCGGACAACAGCGCCCCGGCGGCCGTGCGCTGCGCCTCCCCGGCGCCGCCGAGCACGGCGAACGGGTAGTCCAGCGCGGGTGCCTGCGGCTGGTAGGTCGCGACCAGCCCGCTCTGGGTGCCCGCGACGCCGTTGCGCACGTTGTAGCGCAGCAACGCGTTCTCCGACACCGGGAACCCGGCGAGGGTCCGGTCGGCCAGCCGCGCGAACAGTTCGTCGGTGGTGGGCACGGCGTTCGGCGACAGCCGCCGCAGCGTGGCGGCGTAGGCGTCGGCGGCGGGCACCGCGGCCCGGATGCCGATCAGCGCAGACAGGCCGGCGGGGTCCCGCCCCGGATCGGGCACGCCGAGCGCCAGGCCTGGCGCGCCGAGCACGTCCGACCAGGCCGGCGCGCGGCCCGGCCAGCCGAGGCCGGCCGCGGCATCCTCGGTCAGCGCGAACACCACCGGCGAGCTGGCGATGCTGGTGCCGCCCGCGATCCCGCTCGCGCCCACCCCCTTCGCCCGCCGCAGCTGCAGCGTCGACTCCGGGATCCACACGTCCGGGCGGACCTCGCCGCCGGGCAGGGCCAGCGACTGCGCGACCGCCGCCGAGTCGACGGCGTTGACCTCGAAGGCCGCGCACTCGGTCTGCGCCACCCGGCGGGCGACCTGCGCGACCGCCGGGGCGACCCCGGGCGCCGCGGCGACCCGCACCACCGCGGGCCGGTCGCATCCGCCCTGGTCACGCACCACGTCCGCGACGACCCAGCCGGCTCCGCCCAGCAGCACGAGGACACCGGCCACCACCCACACCCGCCGCGGCCGCCGCCGGGCAGGAGACGAATGTCGGCCCACCTCGCACCGCCTCCGCTGGATCGCTCGCCAGGACGAGATCCAGGTTAAGGGCAGTGACGGAGATTACCTACGCTGTCCGATCGGCCTGTCCGTACGTCACCGGGATGACGGTCGGCACGATCATCGGGCGGCGCCGGTAGGTCTCGGCGACCCATCGGCCCACCACACGGCGCACGGCCTGGGCGATCCGGTGGCTGTCGGTGATGCCCTCGATCTCGGTGCGGGACAGCTCCATCTCCACGAGCGGAACCACCGCATCGAGTGCTTTCGGGTCGTCGGAGAACCCGCGCCCGGACACCGTCGGGGTGCTCACCGCGCGGCCGGTCGTCGAGTCCACCGCGACGTTGATCGCGATGAACCCGCCCTCGCCGAGCACCAGCCGGTCGGACAGGGTCGACTCGCCGACGTCGCCGACCGACAGGCCGTCCACGTAGACGTGCCCGACCTCGACCCGCCCGGTCGCGCGCGCCCGGCCGTCCACCAGGTCGACCACCACGCCGTTCTCGGCCAGCACCACGTTCTCCGGCGCCACGCCGGTGCGGATCGCCAGCGCGCCGTTGGCCCGCAGGTGCCGCCACTCGCCGTGCACCGGCATGACGTTGCTCGGCCGGATCGCGTTGTAGAGGAACAGCAGCTCCCCCGCCGACGCGTGACCGGACACGTGCACCTTCGCGTTGCCCTGGTGCACCACGTTCGCGCCGAGCCGGACCAGGCCGTTGACCACGCCGAACACCGCGGTCTCGTTGCCCGGGATCAGGGAGCTGGCCAGCACGACCGTGTCCCCGGCCCGGATCGAGATCTGCCGGTGCTCGCCGCGGGCCATCCGGGACAGCGCCGACAGCGGCTCGCCCTGGGACCCGGTGGACACGAACAGCACGCGGCTCTCGGGCAGGTTGACGGCCTCGTCCAGGTTGATCAGCAGGCCCTCGGGGATGTTCAGCAGGCCGAGGTCGGCGGCGATCCCCATGTTGCGGACCATCGAGCGGCCCACGAACGCGACCCGGCGGCCGTGCTTGACCGCCGCGTCGAGCACCTGCTGCACGCGGTGCACGTGGCTGGCGAAGCAGGCCACGATCACCCGCTGGGAGACGTGCCCGATGACATCGTCGAGCACCGGCCCGATGTCCCGCTCCGGCGTGACGAACCCGGGCACCTCGGCGTTGGTCGAGTCGATGCACAGCAGGTCGACGCCCTCGTCGCCGAGGCGGGAGAACCCGGCCAGGTCGGTCAGGCGGTTGTCCAGCGGCAACTGGTCGAGCTTGATGTCACCGGTGTGCAGCACCACCCCGGCCGGGGTGCGCAGCGCGACCGCGAGCGCGTCCGGGATCGAGTGGTTGACCGCGAAGAACTCCAGCTCGAACGGGCCCACCGTGCGCCGCTCGGACTCGGTCACCTCGATCAGCTTCGGCCGCTGCCGGTGCTCCTTGCACTTGGCCTCCAGCAGCGCGAGCGTGAACCGCGAGCCGTAGACCGGCAGGTCCGGCCGCAGGCGCAGCAGGAACGGCACGGCGCCGATGTGGTCCTCGTGGCCGTGGGTGAGCACGAGGGCCTCGATGTCGGACAGCCGGTCCTCGATCGCCCGGAAGTCGGGCAGGATCAGGTCGACGCCGGGCTGCTCGTCCTCGGGGAAGAGCACCCCGCAGTCGACGATCACGAGACGGCCGTCGTACTCGAAGACGGTCATGTTCCGGCCGACTTCGCCGATGCCGCCGAGGGCGACCGCGCGCAGGGCGCCGTCGGGCAGTGCGGGTGGGTTGTTGGTCGGTCCGGGTCCTGCCAGGTTCACCTGTGAATGGTCCCAACGCTGGTGTGAGTGGTCGGCGCGACGTAGGCCGCCGCGGAGTCGGCCTGCGCCACCCGGGAAGAGTGCCAGTCCGGCGACGGGGACTCCGCGAGGGGGACCCCCGCCTGGGCGAGGTCGGTGGCGATCGCCTCGACCTGCTCCGGGGTGGCGGGCACGATCGGCAGCCGCGGGCCGCCGACCGGGTGGCCGCGCAGCGCGAGCGCGGTCTTGGAGAACACGACCCCGCCGACGCGCGACATGGCGCGGAAGACGGGCAGCATGCCGCGGTGGTTGGTGCGGGCGGTGGAGGTGTCGCCGTCCTCGTAGGCCTCGATCATGGCGCGGATGCGGCCGGCCACCACATGGCCGATCACGCTCACCACGCCGGCCGCGCCCACCGACAGCCACGGCAGGTTCAGCGCGTCGTCGCCGGAGTAGTAGGCCAGGTGGGTGTTGGCGATGACCTCGCTGCCTGCCAGCAGGTCGCCCTTGGCGTCCTTGACGGCCAGGATGCGCGGGTGCTCGGCCAGGCGGCGCAGCGTGTCGACCTCGATCGGCACGATCGAGCGCGGCGGGATGTCGTAGAGCATCACCGGCAGGCCGGTCGCGTCGGCGACCGTGGTGAAGTGCGCGTACAGACCGGCCTGCGACGGGCGCGAGTAGTAGGGCGTGACCAGCAGGACGCCGTGGGCGCCGGCCTTCTCGGCCTGCTGCACCAGTTCGACGCTGTGCGCGGTGTTGTAGGTCCCGGCGCCGGCGATCACCGTCGCGCGGTCGCCGACCGCCTCGGCCACGGCGCGCACCAGGTCGGCCTTCTCGGCGTCGGTCGTGGTCGGGCTCTCCCCGGTGGTGCCGTTCACGACCAGGCCGTCGTTGCCCAGCTCCACGAGGTGCTCGGCGAGCTCCTGCGCCCGCTTCAGGTCGACTGCGCCGTCCGCGTCGAAGGGGGTGACCATCGCGGTGAGCACGCGCCCGAAGGGCCTCCCGGGCGCTGCCGAAGGTGGGTTGGACATGCTCTGACGGTACCTCCTCACGCTGTGAATATTCGTGCCGACCTGCCAGAACGGCATGATCCGCAGGAAAGGGCCACCACCGGCCGGAGAATCGCTGGACCAGGTGATCTTCCGCCGTAACCTTTCGCGTCAGCGGACCTTCAGCGCGACCGCCTCGGTGAGCTGGCCGCCGCCCTTCTTCGACACCAGGCAGTAGACGCTGCGGGACGGGTCGTTGTAGGACTGCTCCGGCGTCGCCTCCCACTCGGCTTGTGCCGGCACGAGCGCGCGGTAGCTCAGCGTGGCGCGGGCGTCGGCGTCGATGGTGGTGGAATGGAAGCTCAGGGCGCAGAACGACTCGGCGTAGCGGCGCAGGGCGTCGGCGCCCGGGTAGGCGACGTAGCTGGCGTCGCTGTCGCCGGAGCTGGCGTTGCCGAGGCTGTCGTTCTCGTCGTAGAGCTCCAGTTCGTGCGCCTTGTCGCAGTCGACCTGGTTGTCGCTGCCGATGGCGTAGCCGGGGTCCAGGCGCCCGTTGTAGCAGCGGTAGGCGCTGCCGGCGTCGAAGTCCAGGTCGCCGCCGGTCCCGTAGGTCATGGTCGGCAGCATCGCCGGGTCCTCCGCCTCGGTCGCCCACCACTGGCCGGCCAGGAAACCGCCGGCCAGCAGCACGACGCCGAGGACGGCGCCCGCGGTGACCCACAGGCCGCGGCGGCCGGTGCGTTGCGGCGCCGGGACGAACCGGGTCGGCGGTTGTCCGTTGTGGACCGCGGTGGCGATGCCCCCGGGCGGGGTGTTCTGGGCGGCGATGCCGAGCAGGTGCGCGGCCTGGGCGGCGGAGATCCGGCCCTCCGGCTTGGCCACCAGCAGGCCCATGATCGCCGAGGCCAGCGGACCCTGGACCCGGGTCAGGTAGGGCACCTCGGTGAGGATCGCGTTCATGGTCGCCGCGGTGGTCGGGCGGTCGAACGCGGACTTGCCCTCGACAGCCAGGAACAGCGTCGCGCCCAGCGACCACAGGTCGGAGTCGGGCAGCGCCTCCCGCCCGTCGAGCCGCTCCGGCGCCATGAACGCGGGCGAGCCCACGATCGTGCCGCTCGAGGTCAGCCGCGGGTCGTCGATCGCGGTGGCGATGCCGAAGTCGGTGAGCTTCACCCGCCCGTTCGCGCCGACCATGATGTTGCCGGGCTTGACGTCGCGGTGCACGATGCCGGCCTCGTGCGCGGCCTGCAGCGCGGAGAGCACCTGCTGCCCGATCGAGGCCACCTGCTGCGGCGGCAGCGCGCCGTGGTGGCGCACCAGATCGCCCAGCGTGGGCGCCTCGACCAGCTCCATCACGATGTAGGTGGCCCCGTCCTCGGCGACCACGTCGAAGACCGTGACGATGGCCGGGTCGTTCAGCCTGCCCGCGGTGCGCACCTCGCGCAGCACCCGTTCGGTGAAGACGGTGTCCTCGGCGCCGTCGGGCAGGCGCAGCTCCTTGATCGCGACCTGGCGGCCGATCACCTGGTCCTGCGCGCGCCACACGACGCCGTGCCCGCCCCGGCCCAGCTCGCCGAGGAGCGCGTAACGGCCGGCCACCACCCGTGGTCCGGACGGGCGCGGCGTCGTCTGCTGGGTCTGCTCTTCGGTCAACGTGGCTCCGGTCATCGCGGCTATTCGGGACAGCGGGATGCTAGTCCGACCGTCGCGGGAGCCGAACGGTTCCGGTGTCAGCCCGCGAAGGTGAGGTAGATCAGCGCCACGTTGAGGGTGATGATGACGGCGGCGATCACCCACGCCAGCGTCGTGGTGACGCGGTGGTTCGCGGCGGTGCCCATCAGCCCGCGGTCGCTGGTCAGCCGCACCAGCGGCACCAGCGCGAACGGGATGCCGAAGGACAGCACCACCTGGGACACCACCAGCGCGCGGCTGGGGTCCACGCCGATCGCGAGCACCACGATCGCGGGCAGCAGCGTGATCAGCCGCCGCACCAGCAGCGGGATCTTCTTGCGCAGCAGGCCCTGCATGATCATCGCGCCGGCGTAGGCGCCCACCGACGTCGAGGCCAGGCCGGAGGCCAGCAGCCCGATCGCGAACAGCAGCGCGACGGCAGGCCCGAGCGTGTCCCCGACGGCGGCGTGCGCGCCTTCGATCGAGTCGACGCCCTCCTGGCCCTGCATGTTCGTGGCGGCCAGCAGCACCATCGACAGGTTCACCGCGCCGGCCAGCAGCATCGCCAGGCCGACATCGAAGCGGGTGATCCGCAGCAGGCGCGACCGGCGGGCGCCCTCGACCTTGCCGTGCCGGTCGCGGGCGAGCCCGGAATGCAGGTAGACGGCGTGCGGCATGACGGTGGCGCCGAGCATCGCGGCGGCGATCAGGACGCTTTCGGTGCCGGCGAAGTGCGGGACCAGCCCGGCCACCGCGTCCGCCGCGGACGGCGGTTCCACGAACACGCTGGCCAGGAACCCGACCGCGATGACGCCGAGCAGGCCGGTGATGACCCGCTCGAACGGCCGCTGGCCACGCTTGTCCTGCACCAGCAGCAGGACCATCGACACCACGCCGGTGATCACGCCGCCGGCCAGCAGCGGGAGGTCGAACAGCAGGTAGAGGGCGATCGCGCCGCCGACGACCTCGGCCAGGTCGGTCGCGATCGCGACCGCCTCGGCCTGCACCCAGTAACCAAGGCGCGCAGCCCGCGGCATCCGCTCGCGCAGGTTCTCCGGCAGGGACAGGCCGGTGACCAGGCCCAGCTTCGCCGACAGGTACTGGACCAGCCCGGCCATCAGGTTGGCGGCCACGATCACCCACACCAGCAGGTAGCCGAACTGGGCCCCGGCGCTGATGTTGGAGGCGACGTTGCCCGGGTCGACGTAGGCGATCGCGGCGACGAAGGCGGGCCCGAGCAGCAGGGAGCCGGAGCGCACCCGCTTGAGCCGTGGGCCGAGCTGGTCCGTCAGCGCCATCCGTCCTCCATCCACGAAGCCGAAGCCTGATTTTAGGTGTGCCGAACTTTGATGTACAGAGGATCGAAATGTGGCCTGCGTCGCCGCTTGACTACCCGGAGGGGTGGAAGTTAGTCCCCCACGCGGTCGACGGCGCACCGTGCGGTGCTACCGGACTTCCCGGAGCACACGATCGCCGCCGCCGGGCCCCCTGGTTCCCGGGCTAGGCCGCGTCCCAGTCCGCGCTCTCGACGAAGTGCACGTCGTACTGTTCGTGGATCCGCGCGACCTCGTCCTCGCCGAGGTCGCCGCACAGGATTTCCGGCAGCCGCCGGAAGTAGCCGAACCGCTCCACGCCCGGCGCCAGCGTCACGAGGACCTCCGCCGGACGGTCCGGCGCGGCGGCGAACGCGTGCCGGACACCCGCGGGCACCACGACGTAACCGCCCCGGCCGACGGTCACCACCTCGGTGTCGATCAACATCCGCAGCGCCCCGTCGAGCACGTAGAACGCCTCCGCGGAGCGGGCGTGGTAGTGCGGCTTCGTCCCGGGCTCGCCGGCTTCGAGGTGGAGCCGGTTCGCACTCAGCGCCCCGCCGGTGTGGCCGGCGTCGGCCAAGAGCCACAACGCGGGCCGCTCCACGGTCTCCACCTCGTCCGCCTGAACCACCCATGCCGTCTTCATCGTCGCCTCCATGTAGTTGAAGTCTTCAACCAAGCTAGCGCGGAGTAGTTGAAAGCGTCAACTGCTAGGGTGAACGAGTGACCGAGTGGCTCGACGCGGACCAGCAGCGCGACTGGCGGGCGTTCATCGAGGGATCGATCCGGTTCATCGACCTGCTCGACCGGAACCTGCAGGACCAGCACGGCCTCACGCTGGCCGAGTTCGAACTCCTCGTGCGACTGTCCGAAGCGGACGGACGGGCGATGCGCATGGCCGAGCTCGCGGCGTCGGCGTACTACTCGCGGAGCCGGCTTTCCCACCGCATCAAGGGTTTGGAGGCACGTGGCCTGGTCCGCCGCGACCCGACGAGCGACGACCGGCGTGGGGTGCTCGCACGCCTGACCGATGCCGGGTACGACAAGCTCCGCCGCGCGGCCCCGGACAACCTGCGGACAGTCCGGACGCACTTCGTGGACGTGATCTCCGGGGACGACCTGAAGGCGATCGGCCGCGCGATGCGCGCGGTCACCGAGCGGCTGGACTAGGGGCCACCAAGGGCACCGGCCGCGCTGCTCCGGCCAGACCCGGCCCGCGCTGCTCCCGGCAGATCCAGCCCGCGCTACTCCCGGCAGATCCAGCCCGCGCTACTCCGCTCAGAGCCAAGCCGCGCTACTCCGGCCAGACCCAGCCCGCGCTGCTCCCGGCAGATCCACCGCGCTACTCCGCTCAGAGCCAAGCCGCGCTACTCCGGCCAGGCCCAAGCCGCCCTGCTCCGGCCAGACCGGGGCCGCGCTACTCCCGCCGGCCCCGGGGCGCGCCACTCCGCCCAAACCCAGCCCGCGCCACTCCGCCCAAACCCAGCCCGCGCCACTCCGCCCAAACCCAGCCCGCGCCACTCCGCCCAAACCCAAGCCGCGCCACTGCGCCCAGACCCAAGCCGCGCTGCTCCGGTCAGGCCCAGCACATCCGGCCGGCGCGCACCCGAGCAGCCGGATCAGCCTTCGCTCGCGACCTCGTGCCCGGCCGCGCGCAGCGCCTGCACCGCGCGCGCCAGGTCGCCTTCCTTCACCAGCACGTGGTCGGTGTCGAACGTGGACAGCGTGAACAACGCGACCCCGGCCGACGCCAGCTCGCTGGCCAGCGCCGCGATGATCCCGGTGAGGGTGAACGCCAGCGGGCCGCGCACGGTCAGCAGCCGCCAGCCGGACTCGACCCGGGCGCCCGCCGGGGCCAGGCCGGCCGGGCAGATCACGGAGGTCTCCGCGGGCGTGCGGGTGACCGAGACCAGCCCGTCCGGCGCGTCCAGGGCGGGCACCGGAACGCCCGGATCCAGGCGCGCGACCGCGTACTCGCCCGGCTGGACGTCGATGGCGAGCCGTTTCACCCTTCGAGGACCTTCGGGCTGGAGGCGACCTCGGTGCCGTCGGGCAGGGTGGAGATGGTGAAGTCGGCGAACACGTTCGGCGCGGCCTTCTGCAGCTGCCGCAGGCATTCCACGGCCAGGCCGCGGATCTCCACGTCGGCGTGCTCGGTGGCGCGCATGGCGATGAAGTGCCGCCAGGCGCGGTAGTTGCCGGTGACCACGATGCGGGTCTCGGTGGCGTTGGGCAGCACCGACCGGGCGGCCTGGCGCGCCTGCTTGCGGCGCAGGGTGGCGCTCGGCGCGTCGGCGAACTTGTCCTCCAGCCCGGCGAGCAGCTCGTTGTAGGCGTCGACGCTCGCCTGCGCGGCCTTGAGGAACTTCTCGTGCAGCTCCGGGTCGTTCGCGATCACGTCCGGCTCGACGAACGCCGCGTCGCGCTCGGGCACGTACCGCTGCGACAGCTGCGAGTAGGAGAAGTGGCGGTGGCGGATCAGCTCGTGGGTCAGCGAGCGCGACACGCCGCTGATGTAGAAGCTCACCGAGCCGTGCTCCAGCACCGACAGGTGGCCGACCTCGATGATGTGGTCGATGTAGCCGGCGTTGGTGGCCGTCTTCGGGTTCGGCTTCTTCCACGACTGGTAGCAGGCGCGGCCCGCGAACTCGGCGAGCGCCTCACCCCCGTCGGCGTCGGTCGACCACGGCACGTCCTCCGGCGGGAAGAACTCCGTCTTCGCGATCAGCTGAACCTTCGGCGACACGGTCTCGGCCACGGTCGCGCTCCTTCCCCTCAACGACTCCCCGGCAGCGTAACCGCCGGGTCCGACAACCCGGCCGCGACACCACGTGGTGTCATCTTCTCCTTGACTGACACCACAGGTGACGTCATAGTGGTGTCATGGATTTGACCCCGTACATCACCAGCCTCCGCGAGGACCTCACCGCGACGGCCTCGGCCGGGGACGAGCAGATCCGCCGGGCGGCGGCGCTGCTGTCCGGCGCGCTGGAGCCCGCGGCCCGGCTGGTGCTGATGAACGCGCTGGCCGACCTCGCCGCCGAGGCGACCGCGCAGCTGCCCGACCACGTCGTCGAGGTGCGCCTGGACGGCCGGGACGTGCGGGTGGTGGTCACCGGTTCCGCCGGTGAGCGGCCCCGGGCCGAGCGTCCCGGGCCGCCGCCTCCACCACCGCCGCCGCCGCTGGTGGAGGGCGGGGACATCTCGCGCATGACGTTGCGCCTGGTGGAGAAGCTCAAGGAGCAGGCCGAGCACGCCGCGTCGTCGCAGGGCGTCTCGCTCAACACGTTCATCTCACAGGCCGTGCAGGGCGCGCTGCACGGTTCGCAGTCCTGGCACGCCGAGAAGCAGAGCGGCTCGCAGTCCGAGTCGCACCTGCACGGCTGGGTGAAGGGATAGTCATGACCGATCCGGAGCTCGTGCGCACGCAGACGTTCGCCCTGCCGGGGCCGCTGGAGCTGGACATCGCGGTGTCGATGGGGAAGGTCGAGGTGAAGCTGGACGCCGAGGAGCCCGAGGCGACGGTGGAGATCCGGCACGACCCCGACGCGCAGCAGCCGTGGACGCAGGGCATCTCCAGCCTGCTGAGCTGGGTGAGCGAGCGGTTCGGCGACCAGCTGGGCACCGAACTGAGCGGCACGCCCGCGGACGCGGTGCAGCAGACGCGGCTGGAGCAGACCGGCAACCGGCTGACGGTGCACGCGCCGAAGGCGTTGCCGCTGCGGAACATCCCGCTCGCGGTCACGGTGATCGCGCCCGCGGGCACCACCGTGGAGGTGCGGGCCGGGTCGGCGAACGTGACGGTGAGCGGGTCGGCCGGGCGGGTGGACGTCTCCACCGGGACCGGCGAGATCAGGCTGGACCGGTCGGAGGGCGCGGCGACGGTGCGCAGCGGCTCCGGCGCGATCCGGCTCGGGCCGACGCTGGCGGGGCTGCACCTGCGCACCGGCAGCGGTGATGTGGAGGTGGCGTCGCTGGCCGGGTCGGCGACGCTGGCCACGGGCACCGCCGACGTGTGGCTGGGCACCGTGTCCGGCTCGGTGCTGGCGCGCAGCGGCAGCGGCGACGTGTCGGTCGCCGAGGCGGCGAGCGGGAACCTGGAGCTGGTCACCGGTTCCGGCGACATCCGGGTCGGGATCCGGCCGGGTGTCGCCGCGGAGGTCGACCTGACCGCGAGCGCGGGCAAGGTGTCGAGCGAGCTGGACGTGGCGTTGGACCGGCCCGATGGCGAGATCCCGCTGAACGTGCGGGCGCGCACCGGATCTGGCACGGCCGTGGTGACTCGCGCGGCGCAGTAGACCACCGGAGGGCGGCCGAGAGCCGCCATGGGGGTGGAGGGGTGGTGTGGCATGGGGGCGTGTCACACCACCCCGGTTCCGCGCGCGGGCCGCCGCCGGGCACCGGCGGAGCCTCCCCGGCGGCCGGCGGCCCGGGCGCCGCAAGAGGACCGGTGGCAGCTGAGGGCGCGGAGGTTCCGGCAGCCCGTCACCAGCCACAGCACCGTAAGAGCGCTGCGCCAAGTCCGAAAAATCGCCCGCGACGCCCCCCACACGGGTGGGTCCGCTGCCACCCACTGGGCCGGGCGGCAGCTGCCCGCAGGGCTCCCGCCCGCGCCCACCACCACCCGGCCCAGCGGCAGCCACCCGCAGGGCTCCCGCCCGCGCCCACCACCACCCGGCCCAGCAGCAGCCACCCGCAGGGCTCCCGCCCGCGCCCACCAC
>NZ_JBEXTX010000078.1:0-39569 GCF_040614175.1 Amycolatopsis sp. NPDC006131 | reverse complement strand
GCGCACGCCGCGTTGGCCGCCACCGCCGCCAGCTCGGCCGTGCTCACCGGCTCGCGCACCGGCGCGGTCACGTTCCCACTGCTCGTGCACGGCTCGCCGGTCCATGACCCGTCCCTTCCACGCCCAACGTGACACCGCCGGACCGAGGCGGGTCTCAGCCGCAGCACCCGCCCTTGGTGACCGCCGTCGCCAGCTCCCGCCGCGCGCCCGCGTCGCGGGGCTTGGTGGCGCGCACGATCGCCGAGTGCATGCTGTCGGCGGCCTCGTGCGTCGGCGTGATCTCGATGTCGGCGAATCCGGCGCCGGCCAGACCGGCCCGGTACTCGGCGAAGGTGAGGGCACCCGCGATGCAGGCGGTGTACTCGCCGCGCTCGGCCCGGTCCGCGGCGGTGAGGTGGTCCTCGGCGACGACGTCGCTGATGCCGAGCCGTCCGCCGGGCCTGAGCACGCGGAACATCTCCGCGAACACCGCGGGTTTGTCCACCGACAGGTTGATCACACAGTTGGAGATGATCACGTCGACCCGGTTCGCCGGGAGCGGGATCGCCTCGATGTGGCCCTTGAGGAACTCGACGTTCGCCGCGCCGGCCTTCTCGGCGTTGGCCAGCGCGAGCGCGAGCATCTCCTCGGTCATGTCCAGCCCGTAGACCTTGCCCGCCGGACTGACCCGCTTCGCGGACAGCAGCACGTCGATGCCACCGCCGGAGCCGAGGTCGAGCACGGTCTCGCCCTCCCGCAGCTCGGCCACGGCCAGCGGGTTGCCGCAGCCCAGACTGGCCGCCACCGCGTCCGCGGGCAGTTCGGCCCGCTCGGTGTCGCCGTACCAAGGAGTCCCGCATGAGCCGCCGTCGCAGCAGGACGCGCTTCCCGCGGTCACGGAGACCGCGGCGGCGGCGTAGCGCCGGCGGACCTCGTCTCGCAATGCCTTCCCGTCCATGAGCCACACCTCGCAGCTGATTCGAAGACTGTCGAGACAGCTTGCGCTTCTGAATCGATGAGCGTCAAGATAGAGAGGTGTCGAACCAGGAGCTGTTGCTGAACCACCTCGTGGCGTGCTGCCCGCCGATGAGCCAGACGGCGCTGTCGGCGGGGCAGGCGGAGGCGCTGGCGCGCGGGTTCAAGGCGGTGGCCGACCCGGTCCGGCTGCGGCTGCTGTCGCTGATCGCCTCGCATGCCGAAGGCGAGGCGTGCGTGTGCGACCTGACCGAGGGGTTCGAGCTGACCGGCCCGACGATCTCGCACCACCTGAAGGTGCTGCGGGAGGCGGGGCTGATCACGGGCGAACGGCGCGGCACCTGGATCTACTACCGCGCCGTGCCCGCGGCGATGGCGCAACTCTCGGCCGCGCTCGCGCCGGCCGAGAGCTGATGGGCTCTTACTGGTCGAGCAGTTCGGCCAGCAGGGCGCGCACGCGGCGGTCGATGTCGTCGCGGACCGGGCGGACCTCCTCGACGGGCTTGCCGGCCGGGTCGTCGAGCTGCCAGTCCAGGTAGCGCTTGCCGGGGAAGACCGGGCAGGTGTCGCCGCAGCCCATGGTGATCACCACGTCGGAGGCTTCGACATCCTCGGTGGTCAGCTTGCTGGGCACCTCGGCGGTGATGTCCAGCCCCCACTCGGCCAGTGCCTGAGCGGCGGCCGGGTTGACCTTCTCGCCCGGTTCCGAACCGGCGGAACGCACGGCGACGCGGCCCAGGGCGTAGTGCTGCAGCAGGGCGGCGGCCATCTGGGACCGGCCGGCGTTGTGCACGCAGACGAACAGGACCTCGGGAATGTCGGTCACCGGGTGCTCCTTGAGGATCGGCAGAGGTGCTTGGTTCGATAATGCCCGATCCAGGTGAACATCCGGTGACCGACTCCGCTCAGGAGGCCATGGCGAAGTAGGCGGTCGAGATCACGAGGGTGACGCAGAATCCCAGGCTGGCCCACCCGGTGGCGACCGCCGCCCGTTCCCACAGGCGTGCTCGCGATCTCCACAGGCCGGCGATCTTGGTCAGGCCGAAAGTGAACAGGGCCAGCACCACCATGAAGCCGGCGAGGGTGCCGAGGAACTGTCCCGGCATCGGCGAGTCAGGCTTCGCCGAGCAGTTCGGACAGCAGGTCGCGGATGCGCCGGTCGATCTCGTCCCGGATGGGCCGGACCTGCTCGATCGGCTTGCCCACCGGATCGTCGATCTGCCAGTCGAGGTACTGCTTGCCCGGATACACCGGGCAGGCGTCCCCGCAGCCCATGGTCACCACGACGTCGGCGGCACGCACGACCTCGTCGGTGAGCGGCTTCGGGTAGGCGTGCGTCAGCGGAACCCCGATCTCTCCCAGGGTGTCGACGATCTGCTGGGGGATGTGGTTCTGCGGCTGTGACCCGGCCGAGCGCACCGCGACCTTGCCGGAGGCGTGGTGGTCGAGCAGCGCCGCGGCCATCTGGGAGCGCCCGATGTTGTGCACGCAGATGAACAGCACTTGCGGCACGGCGACTCGCGCGAGACCGAGCGCGTGACCGTGGTCGGTGAGGCGCTGCTTGGCGAAGCGTGCAGTGAGGGTCACCAGGTGCGTGGTCACGGTGGCCTGGGCGCGAAGCAGGGTGTGGGTCTCGTCGACGTAGCGGCGGACCGTCTCCGGGCCGAAGACGCCGTGGAAGGTGTCGGACAGTTCCTCGACGATCCGGTCGAGTTGAACGTGCAGGTCATGCTGAGGTAGGCCGCTGGCGCGCGTCATGGTGGTGCCCCTCCGAGTACGATCCGCCCTGGATCGAGTTTTGTCGAAACAAGGACAGCAGGGCGGCGAGATCGCTGTCAACCCTTGGATCGACATTGGTCAATCCATGACTTAGTCTTTGCCTCATGACGAAGCTCGCCGGCCTTGATCCGGTGAACGACCACCGTCACGAGCGCTGCGTGCCCGATGCCGTCGCCGCGATGCCCGACAGTGTGGCGGACGATGTCGCCGCCGCCTTCAAAGCGCTCTCGAGCCCCGCCCGCCTGCGCCTGCTGACACTCCTGGCGGGCGGCAGGCAGGTCTGTGTCTGCGATCTGGCCGAGCGAGCTGCGCTCTCTCAGTCCACTGTGAGCCATCACCTGGGCATTCTGAGCCGGGCCGGCCTCGTGCGCGGCGAGCGCCGGGGCACGTGGGTCTGGTACGAATTGCTGCCGGATCGCCTGGACGAGGCGCGCGCGCTCCTGCTGGCGCCGGCGGCGCTCGACGCCTAGCTGCTGGAACGACATTTTTCGATTCGAGGCCCCGCCTTCACGCTTCGTTCATCTTCCGTTTAGAACGAAATTATTCGATTCAGGGGCCTCGCGACCGCGGGGCGGACGGATCCTCCCGGCGCGCGCGTGCCGGGGACCCTTAGCAGGAGGCACACCAAGTGACCATCCGCCAGTTCAAGCGGGCGCGGGCTGCGGCCGTCGTGATGGCAGCCGGGCTCACCCTGGCCGCGTGTGGTGGCAGCGGAGACGACGGCGCGGCCGGCGGCGAGGCGGTGTCCGGGCCGGTCGTGATCGACGGGTCGAGCACGGTGGAGCCGTTGTCCTCGGCCGCGGCCGAGCTGTTCATGAGCGAGAACCCGGACACCAACGTCACCGTCGGAACCTCCGGCACCGGTGGGGGCTTCAAGAAGTTCTGCGCGGGCGAGACCGACATCTCCGACGCCTCCCGTCCGATCAAGGACTCGGAGAAGGCGGAATGCGCCTCGAAGAACATCGCCTTCAGTGAGCTGCTGGTCGCCAACGACGCACTGAGCGTGGTGATCAACAAGGACAACACCTGGGCCGAGTGCCTGACCGTGGAACAGCTGAAGAAGATCTGGGCGCCGGGCTCGACGGTGAAGAACTGGAACGAGGTGGACCCGTCGTTCCCAAACGAGCCGCTGCAGCTGTTCGGCGCCGGTTCGGACTCGGGCACCTTCGACTACTTCACCGAGGCGATCAACGGCAAGGAGGGTGACAGCCGCACCGACTACAACCCGACTGAGGACGACAACGTCACGGTGCAGGGCGTGTCGGCGACCAAGGGTGCGCTGGGCTACTTCGGCTTCTCCTACCTGGAGGCCAACGCCGACAAGATCAAGGCCGTCAAGGTCGATGGTGGCAACGGGTGCGTCGCCCCGTCGGTGCAGACGGCGCAGGACGGGACCTACAAGCCGCTGTCGCGTCCGCTGTTCATCTACGTCTCCGACGCCGGGCTGAAGAAGCCGCAGGTGCTCAAGTTCGCCGAGTTCTACCTGGAGAAGAACACCGAGATCGTCGAGGCGGCCAAGTTCATCCCGCTGACGCAGGCGCAGGTGACCACAGCGCAGACCGAGCTGCAGGCACTCAAGACCAAGGCCGGCGCCTGATGGTCGCTGGACCGGTCACGGCGGGCTCCCCGGGTGCGGGGAGCCCGCCTTCGGACGGCCGTCCGGTCGACCTGCGCCGCAAGCGGAGCCGGATCGGGGAACGGCTCATCCTGGCGGGGCTGGGCGGGTCGGCGCTGGTGTCGGTGGCGGTGACGGTCGGGATCGCGGTCGCGTTGCTGGCGCCGCTGGTCACCTTCTTCAGCCACGTCGGGTTCGGCGAGTTCCTGACTGGCACGAGCTGGACGGCCGGGTTCGGCGACAAGGCCGTGTGGGACGACAAGAACTGGGGCGTGCTGCCGCTGGTGCTGGGCACGGCGAGCACGACGCTGATCGCACTGGTGGTGGCGGTTCCGATCGGGCTCGGTGCGGCGATCTACCTGTCGGAGTACGCCGGCCCGCGCACCCGCAAGGTGCTCAAGCCGGTGCTGGAGATCCTGGCCGGCGTGCCGACCGTGGTCTACGGCGTGTTCGCGCTGACCATCCTGACCCCGGTGTTGCAGGACGTCGTCGGTGCGGCGATCTTCAACAACCTCTCCCCGGGCCTGGTGATGGGTTTCATGATCGTGCCGACCGTTGCGTCGCTGTCCGAGGACGCGATGTCTGCGGTGCCCGGCTCGCTGCGGGAAGGGTCCTACGCGCTGGGCGCAAACCGGATGAAGACGACGCTGCGGGTGGTGTTCCCGGCCGCGTTGTCGGGCATCGTCGCCGCCATCGTGCTCGGCATCTCCCGGGCGGTCGGGGAGACGATGATCGTGGCGATCGCCGCGGGCAACCAGCCGCAGTTCACCCTCAACCCGCTGGTCGGCGCCCAGACGATGACCGGGTTCATCGCGCAGGTCGCCAGCGGGGACGCCCCGCAGGGCAGCCCGGTGTACTACTCGCTGTTCGCGGTGGGCGCCCTGCTGTTCCTCATCACGCTGGTGATCAACATGATCAGCATCGCGCTGGTCCGCAAGTACAGGCAGGCCTACTGATGACGTTGCTGGAGTACGACAGCGCCGCCACGCTCACCGGCCGCCGCCGGTTCGACGTCCGCTCCGCGGTGTTCGCGGGCCTGCTGTGGGCGTGCCTGGCGATCGCGTGCCTGTTCCTGTGCACGGTGCTGGTCGTGATCATCTCCGAAGGGCTGGCCCGGTTCGACGGCAACCTGATCGGCAACCAGCCTTCGAAGCTGCGGCCGGCGACCTCGGGCGTGCAGTCGGCGATCTTCGGCACGCTGTGGGTGATGGCCGGGACGATCGTGCTCGCGCTGCCGCTGGGCATCGCCGCGGCGATCTACCTGGAGGAGTACGCCGACAACACCAAGTGGTGGAACCGGCTCATCGAGCTCAACATCCAGAACCTGGTCGCGGTGCCCACGGTGATCTACGGCATTCTCACCCTGGCGTTCGTGGTGCGCGGGCCGTTGTCGGTCGGCGCGGTCGCGCTGGCCGGTTCGGTGGCGCTGGCCCTGCTGATCCTGCCGATCATCATCATCACCACCCGGGAGGCGCTGCGCGCCGTGCCCCGCGAGATCCGGGACGCCTCGCTCGCGCTGGGCGCCACGCAGTGGCAGACCACCTGGCGGCAGGTGCTGCCCGCGTCGGTGTCGGGCATCGCCACCGGGTCGATCCTGGCGCTCTCGCGCGCCATCGGTGAGGCCGCGCCCTTGATCCTGGTCGGCGCGACGGTCTTCGTCACGGTCAACCCGGACGGCATCTTCGACCGTTACACCGTGCTGCCGGTGCAGATCTTCAACCTGGTGTCGCTGCCCGCCATCGAGTTCCAGCACCTGGCCTGGTCGACGATCCTGCTGCTGATCCTCGTCCTGCTCGCCATGAACGGGCTGGCGATCTGGCTGCGCAACCGGTTCCAGCGACGCTGGTGACCCCCCTCGACCACAAGGAAGACCTGAGCATGACCCGAACACGAGTGGAGCAGACCGGCGTGAACCCCGACGGACAGGGCAGGAGACTGCTCGATGAGATCTCCCAGCGCAAGGTACCGGAGATTCCCGACAGCGAGCCCGACGGCGTGATCACCACCCGCGGCCTCGGCGTGAGCTACGGCGATTTCCTCGCCGTCAGCGAGGTGGACCTCGACTTCGGCAGCAAGGAGATCACCGCGCTGATCGGCCCCTCGGGCTGCGGCAAGTCGACGGTGCTGCGCTGCCTGAACCGGATGAACGACCTCATCCCCGGAGCGACGGTGCACGGCCGGGTGTCCTACCACGGCACCGACATGTACGACTCCGCGGTCGACGTGATCGAACTGCGCCGCCGCATCGGCATGGTGTTCCAGAAGCCGAATCCGTTCCCGAAATCGATCTATGACAACGTGGCCTACGGGCCCCGGGTCACCGGGATGAAGCCGGCGAGCATGGACGAGGTCGTGGAACGGGCCCTGCGCGGGGCCGCCCTCTGGGACGAGGTCAAGGACAAGCTCAAGCAGAACGCCGCCGGCCTGTCCGGCGGTCAGCAGCAGCGGCTGTGCATCGCCCGCGCGATCGCCACCCAGCCCGAGGTGATCCTCATGGACGAGCCCTGCTCCGCGCTGGACCCGATCGCCACCGCCAAGATCGAAGACCTGATGGACGAGCTGGCCCAGACCTACACGATCATCATCGTCACGCACAACATGCAGCAGGCCGCGCGGGTGTCCCAGCGCACCGCGTTCTTCACCGCCGAGGTCGACGACCGGGGCAACCGGATCGGGCAGCTGGTCGAGTTCAACACCACCGAGCGGATCTTCTCCAACCCCGACGACCCCCGCACCGAGGCCTACATCACCGGCCGCTTCGGCTGAGGACGGCACATGTCGGGGACGCTGACCCAGGGCTGGGAATCGGACAACTCCCAGTTCCACGCCCGCCGGCGGGCCTGCCTGTCGGCGGGCGGCCGCCCCGCCGGCCGCCTCGCGGTGCTCCTGGTCGAACGCGACACCGACCTGGTCCGCGAGCTACTGGACGCCCTGGCCGGGCAGCCGGTCGAGGTGAAAGCCTGCGCGGACCCGGCCGAGGCGCTGCTGCAGGTCGGGCGGACCTGCCCGGACGTGGTGGTCGTGGGTCCCGGCGGCGGCCGGCTGGACGCCGCCGAGTTCCTCACCATCCTGCGCGCGCACGACCCCGACCTGCCCCTCGTCGCCGCGGCCGGGCCCGGCTCGGCCGACTTCGCCGTTCGCGCTACCGAGCTCGGCGCCGCGGCGGTCGTGCCGCGGCCCTACCGGCCGCGCGAGTTACTGCGGCTGCTGCGCTCGTTCGCGCCCCGGCCCGAGCAGGTCGACCTGCGCCCCCTGCCCATCGACCTGGGCCGCCTGCGGGTGGACGGGGCGGTCCCGCAGTTCTGGCTGGACGGCCGGACCGTCCCACTGCCGCCGATGGAGTTCTTGCTCCTGCGCTATTTCGCCGAACGCGCGGGTGCGGTGCTCACCCGCAAGGAACTGCTCCAGGCCGTGTGGGGCGATCGCGGCGCGGCCACCCACAGCAACACCCTGTCCGTGCATGTCCTGCGGCTGCGCAAACGCCTCGGCGACGACGAGGCCGACCCGCGGTGGATCAAGGTCGTGCGCGGTCTGGGCTACCAGTTCACCGTGCCCGAACCCGAGCCACGTTCACCGGACGTTCATCCCCGTTGATGATGATGACATCATGGCGGTGGGTGAGGTGCGCACGGAGCACAGGAACGGGGTGGTACCGCTGGCTGGCCTGCCGCTGCCTTCGTCGAAGGCGCAGTCCTTCCGCGGCGACGACGCGGCCGCGGCCGCTGCGTTGTTCAAGGCCCTCGGCGACCCCGTCCGGGTCCAGCTGCTCTCCCTCGTCCGCCAGGCGCCCGCCGGCGAGGCGTGCTTCTGCGACCTCGCCGACGAGTTCGACATGCCGCAGTCCTCGCTGTCACACCACCTCAAGATCCTGGTCAAGGCCGGCATCCTCAGCCGGGAACGCCGGGGCACCTGGAGCTGGTACCGCATCGTGCATGAGCCCCTGGAGCTCATGGACCACCTCCTGCGTCCCGGCGGTCCGCTGCGCGACGAGCCCGGCGAGGACGACGACCCCACGCGCTGCGACTGACCGCTCGCTGGCCACCCGAGCGCGGATCAGTCAGCACTGATGTATCATTCCGGACTGATGTCACTTGATACTGATGCGTTGCGGGTGCTGGCCGATCCGCTCCGTGCCCGGATCCTCGAACTCCTGGCGGAGGAAGCGCTGTGCACCTGCCACCTCGTGGACGCCACCGGGGCGAAGCAGACCAACATCTCCAACCACCTGCGCCAGCTGCGTGAGGCGGGGCTGGTCGCGGCCGAACCCGCGGGCCGGTTCACCTACTACCGGCTGCTGCCCGAGGCGGTCCAGCGCGCCGCCGACTCCCTCACCGCGCTCGCCGAGCGCGCCCGAAACCAGTCCGATGCCAGGAGGCCGTGTTGAGCCAGACGACCGAGACGACGTCCGCCGCCGACGAGGCCGTCCTGCACCGGCTGTCCTTTCTGGACCGCTTCCTGCCGGTCTGGATCGGCGCCGCGATGGTCGCCGGCGTGCTCCTGGGCAAGTTCATTCCTGGCCTGCAGCGCGTGCTCGACGCGGTCAAGGTCGGCGACGTGTCGCTGCCCATCGCGCTGGGCCTGCTGCTGATGATGTACCCGGTGCTGGCCAAGGTCCGCTACGACCGGCTGGACACCGTCACCCGCGACAAGCGCACCATGGTCGCCTCGCTGGTGCTGAACTGGCTCGTCGGTCCCGCGCTGATGTTCGCGCTGGCCTGGCTGCTGCTGCCGGACCTGCCCGAGTACCGCACGGGGCTGATCATCGTCGGGCTCGCCCGTTGCATCGCCATGGTGATCATCTGGAACGACCTCGCCTGCGGCGACCGCGAAGCCGCCGCGGTGCTGGTCGCGCTCAACTCGGTGTTCCAGGTGATCGCCTTCGGTGTGCTCGGCTGGTTCTACCTGGAGATCCTGCCCGGCTGGCTCGGCCTGGACACCGCCGCGCTCGACGTGAACGCCTGGACCATCGCCAAGAGCGTGCTGATCTTCCTCGGCATCCCGCTGCTGGCCGGCTACCTGTCCCGCCGCCTCGGCGAAAAGGCCAAGGGCCGCACCTGGTACGAGACGAAGTACCTGCCCAAGGTCGGCCCGATCGCGCTCTACGGCCTGCTGTTCACCATCGTCGTGCTCTTCGCCCTGCAGGGCGACACGATCACCTCGCGCCCGCTGGACGTCGCCCGGATCGCCCTGCCGCTGCTGGTCTACTTCGCGGTCATGTGGGCCGGGTCCTACGCCCTGGGCAAAGCCATCGGCCTCAGCTACGCCCGCACCACCACCCTGGCCTTCACCGCCGCGGGCAACAACTTCGAACTCGCCATCGCGGTGGCGATCGGCGTGTTCGGCGTGACCTCCGGGCAGGCGCTGGCCGGAGTCGTCGGCCCGCTCATCGAGGTCCCGGTGCTGGTCGGGCTGGTCTACGTCAGTCTCTGGCTGCGTAGGCGCTGGGCCGCCCGCACCGCGGCGTGAACCGCACCCAGGTCGTCGTGATCGGCGGCGGCCAGGCCGGCTCGGCGGCCGGTTTCCACCTGCGCCGGGCCGGCCTGGACTTCGTCGTCCTCGACGGCCAGCCGGGCCCGGGCGGGGCCTGGCGCCACGGGTGGGAATCGCTGCGGCTGTTCTCCCCGGCCCAGCACAGCTCACTGCCCGGCAGGCCGATGCCACCGTTTCCCGGCCAGGGCTATCCGACGGCTGAGCACGTCGTGACCTACCTGCGCGCCTACCAGCAGCACTACGACCTGCCCGTCCACCGTCCCGTCCGGGTGCACGGCGTGCACGCACACGCGGGCGGTCTGCGGGTCGACACCGACGCCGGAACGTGGATCGCCGGGGCAGTCATCAGCGCGACCGGCACCTGGGAACGCCCCTTCATCCCGGCCGTGCCCGGCCGGGAGGTGTTCGCAGGCAAGCAACTGCACACCGCCGACTACACCTCACCGGAAACCTTCCGCGGCCAACGGGTCGTCGTGGTCGGCGGTGGCAACTCCGGCGCGCAGATCGCCGCCGACCTCACCGGCGTGGCCGAGGTCATCTGGGTGACCCGCCGGCCTCCCCGCTATCTCCCCGACGACATCGACGGACGCGCCCTGTTCGACCTCGCCACCCGGCGCAAACGAGCACTCGACACCGGGGGAGCCGACACCGGTGGCGTCGGCGGGCTCGGTGACATCGTCGCTGTGCCCCCGGTCCGTGCCGCGCGCGAGGCCGGCGCGCTCTCGGCGTTCCCGATGTTCGCCCGCCTCGCCGAGAGCGGCCCGGTCTGGCAGGGCGGCACCCGTCGCGCCGCCGACGCCGTGATCTGGTGCACCGGATTCCGGCCCGCTCTCGCCCACCTCGCGCCACTGCGGCTGCGCACCCGGCGCGGCCACATCCCCACCGCGGGGACCCGTGCCGTCGCCGAGCCCCGGTTGCACCTGCTCGGCTACGGCGACTGGACCGGGCCCGCCTCCGCCACCCTCATCGGCGTCGGCCCCACCGCCCGCGCCGCCGTCGCCGACATCACCGACCTCCTGGAGGAACGCCCGTGACCCGCCTGCTCGTGATCGGCGGCAGCGACGCCGGAATCAGCGCCGGCCTGCGCGCCCACGAACTCGACCCCGCGATCCGGCCACTGCTCGTGGTGGCCGACGGCTACCCGAACTTCTCCATCTGCGGCATCCCCTACCACGTCTCCGGCGAGGTCGGCGACTGGCGATCCCTGGCCCACCGCACCCGCGCCGACCTCGAGAGCGCCGGCCTCGACCTCATGCTCGACACGCGGGCCCTCGCGATCGACCCGGTCGAGCGGACCGTCACGGTCCACACCGAGCGCGGGTACACCGAGCACCTCGGCTACGACCAGCTGGTCATCGGCACCGGCGCCGTCCCCGTGCGCCCGCCGATCGACGGTCTCGCCGACCTCGGCCCGGCCGACGGCGTGCACCTCTTGCACACCATGGACGACACGTTCGCCCTCACCTCCACACTGGACGGCGGGGCGACCTCGGCGGTCATCGTCGGCGCCGGCTACATCGGCCTGGAAATGGCCGAGGCCCTGCACACCCGCGGCCTCGACGTCACCCTGGTCGAGCAGCTGCCCCAGGTCCTGTCCACAGTAGACACAACCCTGGGCGACCTGGTCGCCGCGGAACTGGACACCCACGGCGTCGCCGTGCACACCGGCACCACGGTCCAGCGCATCGAACGCCACGGCGCGGCCCTGCGCGTGCGTGGCAGCAACGGCTTCGACCGCGACACTGACCTGGTCCTCGTCGTGGTCGGCGTCCGCCCCGACACCGCCCTGGCCGAAACCGCGGGCGTCACGCTCGGCACCCGCGGTGCCATCGCGGTGGACCGCGGGATGCGCACCAACGTGGACGGCATTTTCGCCGCCGGCGACTGCGTGCACACCTACCACCGCGTCCTCAACAGCGACGCCTACCTGCCACTCGGCACGACCGCGCACAAACAGGGCCGCGTCGCTGGAGAGAACGCGCTCGGCGGCCACCGCGCCTTCGCCGGATCGCTGGGCACCCAGGTGCTCAAGGTCTTCGACCTCGCCATCGCCCGGACCGGGCTGCGCGAGCACGAGGCAGCCGCCGCCGGCTTCCAGCCCGCCACCGTCGACATCGCCGCCGACGACCACAAGGCCTACTACCCCGGGGCACGGCCGATCCGGTTGCGCATCACCGGCGACACCCGCAGCGGCAGACTCCTCGGCGCCCAGATGCTCGGTCACCTCGGCTCGGCCGTGCACAAGCGCATCGACACCTTCGCCACGGCGCTCTACCACGGCATGACCGTCGCGGAGGTCGAAGACCTCGACCTGTCCTACACACCTCCGCTGGGCAGCCCCTTCGACGCGATCCAGATCGCCACCCAGGCGTGGACGCGGCAGCAGCGGCCCACCACCGCTCCCGTGCGGACGTAGCCGCACGGCAGCGTTCGCCTGGAGTTCATCTCCCGGTCGCCGGGATTGTCCGATCACCGCCTAACGTCCTGGATCGAGATCCACCGATCTAGTGATCGTGGGTTTCGATCCCGAATGGACTGCTTTGGAGGTTCCGTGGCGCCCCGATCCGAACCCGGGCACAGAACAGTGCCGTTGCCCCTGCTGGCCTCCCACGAGGGTGGCCGGGCGGCCATGACGTGCCGCTACCGCTGTGGCGACGCCTGCTTCCACCCGGCGCCGAACACGTCGGACAACCCCTACCTGGGCGACGTCATCACCGGTGCGCTGTCGCGCCGCTCGATGCTGCGCGCCGGTGCGGTGGTGACTCTGGCCGCCGGAGCCGTCGCCGGGACGGCCGTGCTGACGGGCACCGCATCCGCGGCCCCCGCGACCACGACGGGCAACCCCGGGCCGGGCGCCGTGCCGCCGGGACTGCGCTTCGCGCCGGTGGCCCCCAACACCGCCGACGCGGTGATCATCCCACCGGGATACGAGCAGGAGGTGGTCATCCGCTGGGGCGACCCGGTGCTGGCCGGCGCTGCGCAGTTCTCCCCGGCCGGGCAGAGCGCTGCCGCGCAGGCCCGCCAGTTCGGCTAGAACTGCGACTACCTGGCGCTGCTTGACCTGCCCGGGGAGCGCGACCGCAAGATCCTGGTCGCCAACCACGAGTACACCGACGAGGTTCTGATGTTCGCCGGATACGACGCGGCGAACCCCACCCGTGCGCAGGTCGAGATCGCCTGGGCCGCGCACGGCATGTCCGTGGTCGCGCTTGAGGAGAACCGCCGGAACGGCCGACTGTCCCCGGTGCGGGGGCACCGGCTCAACCGGCGGGTCACGGCCACCACGCCGATCGAGTTCACCGGCCCGGCCGCGGGCAGCGCGCTGCTGAAGACCTCGGCGGACCCGGCAGGCAGGACGGTTTTGGGCACGCTGAACAACTGCGGCGGCGGGATGACGCCGTGGGGCACCGTGCTCTCCGGCGAGGAGAACTTCAACCAGTACTTCGGCAACGCCGACCTGGTCACCGACCCTGCCACCAAGGCCCGCCTCGCGCGCTACGGCCTGCGCGGCCTGGCCAGCGAGCGCAAATGGGAACGCTTCGACAAGCGGTTCGACGTGTCCCGGGAACCCAACGAGGTCAACCGGCACGGCTGGATCGTCGAGATCGATCCCTTCGACCCGGCCGCCAAGCCGCGCAAGCTCACCGCGCTGGGCCGGTTCAAGCACGAGGCGGCGGAACCGCGCCTGACCCGCGACGGTCGCGTCGTGCTCTACATGGGCGACGACGAACGGTTCGACTACTTCTACAAGTACGTGTCCAAGAACCGGGTCAAGAAGGGCAACAGCCAGAGCGCCCGGCGGCACAACCGCACCCTGCTCGACGAGGGCACCCTCTACGTCGCCAAGTTCGCTGGCGACAGCCCCGCCGGCGAGATCGACGGATCCGGGAAACTGCCCTCCGACGGCGAGTTCGACGGCAACGGACAGTGGATCCCGCTCGCCAGCGGCACCAGGTCCTTCGTCGACGGCATGACCGCCGAGGAGGTCTACGTCTACACCCGGCTCGCCGCCGACAAGGCCGGGGCGACCAAGATGGACCGGCCCGAGGACGTCGAACCCCATCCCCGCACCGGGATCGTCTATGTCGCCCTGACCAACAACTCCGACCGCGGCGCCGCAGGCAAGGCCGGCCCCGACGAGGCCAACCCCCGCACCGGCAACCGGCACGGCCAGGTCATGGAAGTCATCGAGTCCGGCAACGACGCCGCCGCAACCAGCTTCCGCTGGCGACTGTTCCTGGTCTGCGGCGACCCGGCCGACCCCAGCACCTACTTCGCCGGGTTTCCCAAGGACCAGGTCAGCCCGATCTCCTGCCCCGACAACGTCGCCTTCGACCCGCACGGCAACCTCTGGATCGCCACCGACGGCAACGCCCTGAAATCCAACGACGGTCTCTTCGGCGTCGCCATCGACGGGCCCAACAGGGGACAGGTCAAGCAGTTCCTCACCGTCCCGGTCGGCGCGGAAACCTGCGGCCCGATCATCTCCGAACGCCGCGTCCTCGTCGCCGTGCAGCACCCGGGCGAACTCGACGGCGCCAGTGTGGAGAAGCCGGGCTCGACCTGGCCCGACGGTCCCGGCCACCTGGTCCGCCCGTCCGTGGTCAGCGTCCACCCCACCGACGGTGGCCGCATCGGCGCCTGACGCGGCAGAACCTCCGGCCCTCGATCGGCCGGCGGACAGGGTTGGACTCAGTCAGGGAAACCCAGCCCGCTCGGGGCGGCTCCGCACACGGGAGCCGCCCCGAGTCCGTCGGGTGGCACGAGCGTGGGCAGGAACCGGCCGAGGCTCGGGCGGCGCCTGGACCTGACGTCCAGCCCGCCGGTGGCGCGCCGTTGGTTGAACGTGATCAGAGGGCTCGGTGGTCGCCGTCGCGCGGATGTGTCGGTGAACCTCGCGTACCACATCCAGCGCCGATCGCGGCCGCCTCAAGTGTCTGCAGAGTCAGGGGTTGATAGACACCAGGCGGAGATGATCTTTACGCGAAGGAGCGGCATTGGCCGGTCTTCCACCGCTTCCCGGGCTCACTGTTCTAGCCAATCCGAAGACGTGTCGATTGAACTCGTCGTAAGTGAGCTTGAGGCTCTCGACGATCGCGGTCACGCCTGAGCCGTTCGCACGAAGGTGCGCAAGCACCTTCTCCAAGATCTGTGATGACTCGGGCAGGAGATCGCTGCCAGGTTCGCTCCGGCGGTATCCGCGCTTGGCCAGTTCAACGCATGCGCTCCGATAACCCCACTCGGTCAGCAAGCCGAGTTCGCTGAGGCGGTGGGTGAGCGCCATGGCCGATACACGCCACCTGCGACTCGCCCGGATGAGCTGATCCGGACTGGCGTTGCGCAGGTTGTGCGCCAGGACGTCCGCTCTGGGCATCAGGAACGCGGCGGCGAATCGGTCGGCTTGACGCTCGGCTTCGCGGCCTTGTGCTCGTTCTCGGCCTTGATGCATGACCAGGTGTCCGAGTTCATGTGCCGCGTCGAAGCGCTGTCGTTCTGCGGTCTTGCCGGTGTCGATGAAGATGAACGGCTCGTTCTCGATGTACAGAGAGAACGCGTCGACGTCGCGGATTTCCTGCACCAGTGAGAACACTCGGACGCCGTGTGCTTCGAGCAGATGGACCATGTTCGGTATCGGCCGCTGGTCGAGGTTCCATTGGCTTCGGACACGGAGCGCGATCGTCTCGATGTCGTGCAGAGTCGCGTCCTGCGGCAGGTTGAGTGAAGGAACATCGACCGCGGGAAGCCGGTATCGCTCGGTGATCCAGTTCGCGATCTCCCTGGCGATCTCCCCTGCCGCGAGCACGGCGTCGCGCCGGAACGCCGGGGTCTTGGTGAGTGCACGGAAACTCACGGCTGCAACCGGAATCGGGCCGACCTCCGCTTGCATGAAATACTCGACGGGAAGGCGGAGAACCTCGGCCAGGCGGTCGAGACTCTCCGGTGTCGGGTCTTGGTGGCCCTTCTCCCAGCGGTTGATCGTCTGCGGGCTCAAGTCCGTCATACGCCCAAGCTCTGCCAGCGTCAGTCCGCGCAACTTGCGCGCCAGGGTGAGACGTGACGGTGAGACGGACACGTGAGAACTCCGCTCCTCTGCACTAGATCGGTTGGACGTCGATGTCTGGCCCTGCGTCCAGATCATCGTCGGGGGTGATGATCACACTAGTATCGGCGTGCGTGTACGGCAGCGGGGGGAGCGGGATCCGCTGGTGATACTTCGTGATCTTGTCCTCCACCCGCTCCGCAGGCCTGGACAGTTCCGAGTAGACGACGCCGTCACGGAACGAGAACATGAACAACCACAGCGCGGGCGGCTCACTTGAAGACGGAATGTGCCGCCCTGCCCCTGTGACCTCGAACAGCGGGACCGTGCGAGGCACCTCGTCGATGAGATCGCGCAGCACCGTACGCAGACCTGTCTTGGGCGTAGGGCAGCGGCCGAGCAGTCCGGTGCTGTCGTCGCCGGCCCGCGCCACCACGTAGAAGCTGCGCGAGGGATGCCAGGTCTTGGAAAGGCCGCCAGTCTCATCCTTGTCCCAGCCGGTCTGCTCTCGAAAGCTGATCACAGCCTCGCTCCACTGGTCCTGCCCAGGCGTCTGGGCGGGCGCCAGCGGGCTGGTCCCGTCCCTCTTGCGCTGTCCGTTCTCGGCGACCCGATGCAACAGGTCCACCGTGAGATCGAGGGGTTCCAGCTGCTGTGTTGCCCAAGTCAGCCATCCATCGAGGTCGCCGCGGTCAGGCAGGCCGTGCGCATGAGTCAAGCTGCCTCCTTCTCTCGAGACGACTATAGACCAGGCCTCAAATGAGGTCGCGTTTATTGCCGACCACGGCGAGTCGTCCTGAGTGGGCACCAGCGCAAGGCCCGCGCCGGACACCGGAAACCGGGGTACGCGCTGCGCCGGACCACGACCGCAGGGACATCGGAAAGGTGAACCACCGGCGGGTAGAGCCAGTACTACTTTCACCCGCCTGCGCCTCACCGTGACCGCTGCACCGCGACAATGGGGAACCACCGTTCGCCGTCGCCCCCGCGGCGTATGCAGGCCGAACGCTGGCGACCGCGGCTACCGAGGTACTGGCGTGGGCAGCTCAGGAGTTCCGAGGCGCGTGCCAGATGGCCTACTACGCCTCGACCGCGGCTAATCGACGTTGAGGAGCCGTCGTGGCCCAAAATAGTGCGGGGAGCACCGTGGGGAGCGAACTGGGAGCAGGACTGCGCGCTGAACCGGCCGGAATGCGCCTCAACGGTCCTGAACGACCCGCGCTGACCTGCAGGAGTCATGTTTCCGCAGGTCAGCGCGGTATCACGTACATAGTTCACACCGAAGAGGTCACTGGTTCGATCCCAGTATCGCCCACCCGGACGGCCCGTCGACATTCGTCGGCGGGCCGTTTGTGTTCGCGGGGAGCGCAGGCACAGTTGCGGGACGCCGACGGGACCAGATGATAGTGGCGTGGAAGAGGAATTCACTGAGGCTGGGCGGCTGGTCTTAACCGGCAGTTCTCTCACCGAACTGATCTCGTACATGACGTCGGCGCCATTCCCGGCTACGCCGTTCAATCTTCTCAGGGTACTTACTCAGGAGGCCGGTATCCCGCTTGCGCGTGCCAGAGAAGTGCTGACTCTTGTCGATCAGGACCTCGAGTTTGCGGAGGGGCACGACGACGTCGAGCGAGAGTGGGATGCCATCGCTGGACCATATCGAACTGGTCAGGTGTGAGCGGGACTGGATCCGATCGAGAGGGACACCGCTGACTCGCTCCCTCTACCTCCAACTTATCCCGGACCAGGGGGCTTGCCGCAAGCCCCGGTCGGTGCCCCAGAATTGCCCACCGCCGGCCGGGACGCGCCGGGGGAATCGGGGGGATCGCGGAATGCGTGTGCTGCTTACGTCGTGGGGATCGCGCGGGGATGTCGAACCGCTGGTGGCGCTTGCGGTGGCGCTGCGGGAGTTCGGCGCCGAGGCGCGGCTCTGCGTGCCGCCCGACGAGGAGTTCGTGGAGCTGCTCGACCGGGCCGGTGTGCCGCTGGTGCCGCTCGGCCCGGCGGTCCACTCCATCGTCGCCAGGCCGAAGCCGCCGACGGTGGAGGACGCGTTCCGGCTCGCCCGCGAGCTGGTCGCCGCGCGGTTCGAAACGCTGACGGCCGCGGACGAGGATTGCGACGCGCTCGTGGCGACCGGACTGATGCCCGTCGGCGCCCGGGACGTGGCCGAGAAACTCGGCATCCACTACGTGCTCGCCTGCTTCCACCTCCTCGGGCTGCCGTCGCGGCACTTCCCACCCGGACGACGGCCGGGCACGCCCTCCCCGCGGGACGAAACCGACAACCGCGTGCTGTGGGAGCAGGACGCCCAGCGGGTGAACGACCTGTACGGCGAAGCGCTCAACAGCCACCGCGCGGCGCTCGGCCTGCCGCCCATCGCCAACGTCCGCGACCACGTCCTCACCGGACGACCGTGGCTCGCCGCGGACCCGGTGCTCTGCCCGTCGGAGGGCCGCACGGAACTCGACGTCGTGCAGACCGGGGCGTGGGTCCTGCCCGACGAACGCCCGCTGCCGGACGACCTGGCGGCGTTCCTGGACGACGGTGCGCCACCGGTGTACGTCGGGTTCGGCAGCATGGCCCCGCACGTCGCCCGGGAGGCCGCGCGGGTGGCCGTCGAAGCGGTCCGCGCGCAGGGCCGCCGCGTCCTGCTCGCCCGCGGCTGGGCCGGGCTGACCCCGGACGCCGGCGACTGCTTCGTCGTCGGCGAGGTCAACCAGCAGGCCCTGTTCCGCAGGGTGGCCGCCGTCGTGCACCACGGCGGCGCGGGCACCACCACGACCGCCGCCCGCGCGGGTGCGCCGCAGGTCGTCGTGCCGAGGATCGCGGACCAGCCGTACTGGGCCGGGCGCGTGACGGAGCTGGGCATCGGAGCGACCCACGAGGGCTCGTCCCCGACCGTCGACTCTCTGTCCGCCGCGCTCACCGCCGCCCTGGCACCCGCGACGCGCGCCCGGGCGACCGAGGTGGCCGGTCAGGTCCGTGGCGACGGCGCGGCGGTGGCCGCGAAGATGCTCCTGTCGGAAGCCGCCTGACTGGGGGTGTCAGGACCAGGCGAGCCGGCCGCGCCGCGGATTACCGTGGGAACGTGGCCGACGAACCGAACCTGCTGGGCGACTTCCTGCGCGCCCGCCGCGAACTCGTCACCCCCGAACAGGCCGGGATCCCCGTCCACGGCGTGCGGCGGGTTCCCGGCCTGCGCCGCGAAGAGGTCGCGATGCTCGCCGGCATCAGCGCCGACTACTACCTGCGCCTCGAACAGGGCCGCGACCGCAGGCCGTCGGTCCAGGTGCTCGAGTCGATCGCCCGTGCGCTCCAGCTCGACGAGGAGATGACCGCCTACCTGGCCGGGCTCGCCACCGACAAGCCCCGGCGCCGGCGTCGGCCGGCCAGGGAGACAGTGCCCGCCGGCACCGCCAAGCTCCTCGGGACACTCCCGCTGCCCGCGTTCGTCGAAGGGCGCTACTTCGACGTCCTCGCCGCCAACTCGCTGGCCACAGCGTTGTCGCCACGTCTGGCGCCGGGCGGCAACCGGCTGCGGGACGTGTTCCTCGACGCGGGCGAGCGGGCGCTCTTCCCCGACTGGGAAAGCGCCACCGAGGAGCTGATCGCGGGCTTCCGCCAGTCGGTCGGCACCGACATCGACGACCCCCGCTTCGTCGAGCTCGTCGGCGAGCTGTCCCTCGCCAGCCCCCGGTTCCGGCGCCTCTGGGCCCGCCACGACGTGCAGCCGCGGCAGGGCGCGGTGGTGCGGTTCGACCACCCCCAGGTCGGGCGGCTGGTGCTGCACCGGGAAAAGCTCGTGGTCACCACCAGCAGCACCGACGGGATGATGCTGGTCGTGTACCACGCCGACGCGGGCAGCGACGACGCGGACAAGCTCGCGCTCCTCGCCTCCGCCGCCCTGCCGGCACCCGCGCCGGATCACTCCTTCGGCTGAAAGAGGTGCGCGGCCGCGGATGGCGGCGCACCCTTTCGTCCATGGCGTTCGGAAAAGCCGCCGCCGTGGCGGCTGTCCTGATCACGGCTGCCGCGCCGGCAGCCGGGGCCGAACCCGCCCACGGGGAGCAGGCCTTCACCGTCAGCGGCACGTTCACCGCGCCCGAGGGGATCACCTCGGTGTTCGTCGCCGTGTGGGGCGCAGGCGGCGGGGGTGGCGAGGCGAACCCCGGCGGCGGCGGGGGAGCGGCGTGGTGCTCCGTCGCGGTCACCCCGGCCGCCGAGTACACCGTCACCGTCGGTGTGGGCGGGCCGGCCGGGGAGCCGGGCAGCGACTCCAGCGTCGGCGTCGCCGGAAGCCCGGCGCTCGTCGCGGCGCACGGCGGTGCGGCCGGGACCGCCGAGGCGCCGGGCCGGGGCGGCGCCGCCGATTGCGGCACCTCGCCCGGCCTCGCCGCGCCCGGCAGTGACGGCACCGCCGACCGGCCCGGCGAGGCGGGCGTGATCCCGAGCGCGCCGCCGGGCGGGATCGGCGCAGGCGGCGCGGCCGGGATGCCCGGCGCGCCCGGGTACGCCTACTTCTGGTGGTGATCCGCCAGCTTCGAGTGCCGCCTGCTGTAGGCGAAGTACACCACCAGGCCGATGGCGAACCAGACCGCGAACCGCAGCCACGTCTCCGGCTGCAGGAACGTGATCAGCCAGATCGAGAACGCCACCCCGATCGCAGGCACCACCGGCATTCCCGGGCAGCGGAACGTGCGCGGCAGGTCCGGGCGGCGGTACCGCAGCACCACGACCGCCACGCACACCACCACGAACGCCAGCAGGATCCCGATGTTCGTCAGCTCCGCGGCCTCGCCGATCGGCAGCAGCCCGGCGATCACCGCCGCCGCCACGCCGAGGATCCACGTCATCCGGCTCGGCACCTTCTTCACCGGGTGCGTGCCGGAGAACCACTTGGGCAGCAACCCGTCGCGGCTCATCGCGAACCCGACCCGGGTCGCGCCCAGCAGGAACGTGAACAGCACCGTGAGGATGCCGAGGATCGCGCCGACCGCGATCACGCCGCCGAGCCAGCGCAGCCCGACCGATTCGAAGGCGCTGGAGAACGCGGCTTCGGAGTCGATGTCGGTGAAGGGCACCATCCCGGTCAGCACCAGGCACGCCAGCACGTACAGCACCATCGAGATCCCCAGCGAGTACAGGATCGCCTTGGGCATGTGCTTCTGCGAGTCGCGCGACTCCTCGGCCGCGGTGGACATCGCGTCGTAGCCGAACACCGCGAAGAACACCGTCGCCGCGCCGGTGAACGCGCCGCTGACACCGAACGGGAAGAAGTCCGACCAGTTGCCGGTGTTGACGTGGAACGCGCCGACCACGATCACCAGCACCACGAGCGCGACCTTGAGGTACACCAGCAGCGTCTCGAACCGCGCCGCCGAGCGCATGCCCTGGTTCAGGACGAACGCGATCAGCAGGCACAGCAGCGCCGCGAACAGGTTCACCTTGTACGAACCCGATGCGACGCCCTCCGGTTCGGTGCCCGGCGCGCCGGACATCCACAGTGGCAGGTGGATGTCCAGGAAACCCAGCAGGTCGTTGAAGTAGCCGGAGATGCCGATCGCGACCACCGCGACGATCGCGGTGTACTCCAGCAGCAGGTCCCAGCCGATCAGCCAGCCGACGAGCTCGCCGAGGACCGCGTAACCGTAGGTGTAGGCCGATCCGGCGCGCGGGATCAGCCCGGCGAACTCGGCGTAGGAGAACGCGGCCGCCGCGCTCGCGATCCCGGCCACCAGGAACGAAATCAGCACGGCAGGCCCGGCGGTTTCGTTCGCCACCGCGCCCGCGAGCGAGAAGATGCCCGCGCCGATGATCCCGCCGACGCCGATCGCGGTCAGCTGCCACAGGCCCAGGGTCCGCTGGAGCCCGCCGCCTTCCACGGCCTCGATCTGCTCGACGGGTTTGCGCCGGAACAGCTCGCGTACGGCCACCGATCCTCCCAATCACTCGTCCGGGTGTGACCGGATCACGTTACTAGGGAGGGGCGCGCCCCGGGACCTACGAAGGTCCCGGGGCTTTTCCGGCGAGTCAGCCGAACTGGCCCGGCTGGTAGTCGCCGGCCGGGTTCCGGATGATGACGTTGATGCGGTTCCACGTGTTGATCAGCGCGATCGCGGCAACCAGCGCGGCGAGCTGCTCCTCGTCGTAGTGCTTGGCCGCGTTGGCCCACACCTCGTCGCTGACACCGCCCGCGGCGTCGGCGAGGCGGGTGCCCTCCTCGGTCACCTCCAGTGCGGCGCGCTCGGCCTCGGTGAACACGGTGGCTTCCCGCCACGCCGCGACCAGGTTGAGCCGCGTCGGCTCCTCGCCCGCCGCCACGGCGTCCTTGAAGTGCATGTCCGTGCAGTAACCGCAGCCGTTGATCTGACTGGCCCGCAGCTTCACCAGTTCCTGTGTACGGGCGGGCAACGTCGACTCGGCGAGCACCTTGCCTGCCCCGAAGAGGTGCTTGACGAACTTGCCCGCGGTGGGGCTGGTGAAGATGTTCAGACGAGCGTCCACGGTGAACTCCTGTTCCGTTCGGGGTTTCTGCCTCCTTGACGGAACAGCGCGCCGAGATGTGACAGCCTCAGCCCGCGGCGGCTTTCTGCGTGAGCGCGGCCGAGCGGCGGCGCGGCTTCTTGTGCAGCACACCGGCGCGGAAGTAGCTCAGCAGGTCGGCGATCGCGACCGGGTCGTCCAGCTGCGGGCAGTGGCCCCACTCCTCGCGCAGCATCAGCCTGCTGTGCGGCACCAGCGCGTGCAGGTGCCGTCCGGCGGCGGCGGTCACCAGGCGGTCCTTGCCGCACGCGACGACCAGCAGCGGGACGCTGATGCCGTCGAGCCCCTCGTACGCCTCGGCCAGCTCGGCGACCAGCTGCCGCGCCTGGTCCAGACGAGTGGTGGTCGAGCGGAAGTCCGGGAACAGCCCGGTGAACCGGGCGACGTGAGCGACGTCGGCGGCGGCGCGGTCGGCGTAGAGCAGCCGCGGCACCACGAACTCCGCGATGGTCCGCACCACGAACCCGGGCACCGGCAACGGCAGCGACGCGGCCAGCCGCAGTGGCAGCGGGTACTTCCCGACGGTCCGGACCAGCCAGGAGTCGACGAAACCGGGCGCGGCGATCGACACCACACCCGCGATCGGCAGCTCCTCGCGGCAGGCCGCGCGCAGGCTCATGGTGCCGCCGAGCGAGTTGCCGCCGAGGACGACCTTGCCGCGGTCCGAATAGAACCACACGACCTCGGCCACGAACGCGTCGAGCTGCGCCAGCATCGCGCCAGGGCGCAGGGGATCGGCGTCACCGAAACCGGGCAGGTCGACCGCGACCGCGGGGATCCCGGCGGCGGCGAGTTCCGCCAGCGCCGGGCGCCAGGTGTCAGCGCTGTCGCAGTAACCGTGCAGGAGGACGAGTCTTCCGGTGCCGCGCTTCGGTTTGGGACCGACTTCGAGCACCCTGGTGCGCACGCCGGCGAAGCTCCGGTGGCCGGCCCGGACGACTTCCGGGCCGGCGAGCCGTGAGCCCGGCGCCGCCTCGACTTCCCGCTGCACTGCGGTCATGTACCCAGATTAGCGAGTAAATCTCGGGTTCCGCTCAGTAGACGTGGGTCACAAACCGGTATCGGCACCATGTCAACAAGGCGTCTACGCAGGTCAGGGCGTTATCAGCGGGTGAAAACGACCTTGCCCGCGGTCTCCCCCTCCTGCATCAGCCGGAACCCCTCGGCGGCTTCCGACAGCGGGAGCTCCTTGCCGATCTGCGGCTTGATGCCGGTCAGGTCCAGGTATCGGAGCAGGTCCTCCAGCTCGTCCCGGGTGCCCATCGTGGATCCGACGACCCGCAACTGCAGGAAGAACACCCGCTGCAGGTCCGCGCTCGGGTCCGGACCACTGGTCGAACCGGACACCACGACGATCCCGCCCGGCTTCAGCGACTTGAGCGAGTGGCCCCAGGTCGCCTTGCCGACGGTCTCGAACACGCCGTCCACCCGCTCCGGCAGCCGCGCGCCGGACTCGAACGTCTGGTGCGCGCCCAGCTGCTCGGCCAGGGCCCGCTTCTCCTCGGACCGGCCGGTCACCCACACCCGCAGGCCCGCGGCGCGGCCGAGCTGGATCAGCGCGGTCGAGACGCCACCGGATGCGCCCTGCACGAGCATCGTCTGCCCGGGGCGCAGGCCCGACTTCACGAACAGCATCCGGTACGCGGTCAGCCACGCCGTGCCCATCGTGGCGGCCTCGGCGAAGGACAGCCCGGCCGGCTTCGGCACGGCGTTGCGGGCGGGTACGACCACGTAGTCGGCGAAGGTGCCCTGGTGCTTCTCGGTGAGCAGGGTGCGCTTCGGGTCGAGGGTGTCGTCACCCTGCCAGCCGGGGGCGTTGATCACCGAGTGCAGGACGACCTCCGTCCCGTCCTCCAGCACGCCCGCCCCGTCGCAGCCGAGGATCATCGGGAACTGGTCCGGCTTGATCCCGACCCCGCGCAGGGTCCAGATGTCGTGCATGTTGAGGCTGGCGGCCTTCACGGCGACCTTCACCCAGCCGGACGGCACCTCCGGCTCCGGTCGCTCGCCGACGGTGAGGGCGTCGAGCGGGTTTTCGGGGTTCGGTTCACTGGCGTAGACGGCGAACATGCCTGCAACGTACCTCGCCGGGCCCCCTGGCGTACCCTGGTCAGGTGTTCGACGGCCTGGCGACCTGGTGGGACAACGCCGAGCTGTGGCTTGCGCAGCTGTGGTTCCCGTTGCAGTTCCTGCTGGTCATCGCCGTGCTGGCGCCGCTGTGCGTCGGCACCGCGTGGCTGATCGACCGGATCGTCGACCGGGTGGCCGCGTGGTTGCGGCCGGGCCGCGACGAGGACGTTTCGAGCCGGTCCTAAGGTGTCGCTGGTGTCAAGCAGGAGGCGGATCACCGTCGCGCTCGTCGGGCTCATCGTGCTCGTGTTCGGTGGCTGGATCGTGCGCGAAACCACCACGTCGACCGAGCCGGCGAGTGGGCTCACGGCGTTGTCCAGCCTGCCGGCCGAGGCGGGCCAGACGTGGCGTCTCATCCAGGCCGGCGGGCCGTTCCCGTACCGCAGCGACGGAACGGTGTTCGAGAACCGGGAAAAGCGGCTCCCCGTCAAGGAGAGCGGCTACTACCGGGAATACACGGTGCCCACGCCGGGCAGCGCAGACCGCGGGGCCCGGCGGCTGATCACCGGGGCGCAGACCGAGCTGTACTACACCGGTGATCACTACGCTTCCTTCGTCCAGGTCGACCCGTCGAAGTAGCGAGAACCCCATGTCCTCTTCCCAGACGATCGTCGAGCAGGCCCGCGCGCGCGGCGCCTACTCGCACATCATCGGCAGCAGGCCCGCGGACAAGATGTCCGCCCTCGACGCGATCGCGTCCGCTTTGTCCTTTCCGGACTGGTTCGGCCGCAACCTGGACGCGCTGTACGACTGCCTGACCGATTTGTCGTGGCTGCCCTACGGCGAGCACGTCCTGGTGTGGGCCGGATCGGACCTGCTCAAGGACGCCGACCCGAAGGCTTACCTGGCGATCCGCAGCGTCCTGTCCGACGCCGAGCGAGCGTTGGCGCCGGGTGGCGACCGCGCCGACAGCCGCCGGCTGACGGTCGCCCTCACCGACGACTAGTCCTGCGGGACCCAGTTCGGCTTGCGCTTCTCGCCGAACGCGCGGATGCCCTCCTGGCCCTCTTCGCTGGCGAAGAACTGCGCGGACAGCTTGAGCATGTCCGGGAAGCCGTCGGCCGGGGTGGCCGGGCGCGGGCTGGCGAGCAGTTCCTTGGTCGCGGCGAGCGCGGCCGGGCCGCCCAGCGTGAGGGAGCGGACGTAGGCGTCGGTGGCCTCGTCCAGCCGGTCGGCGTCGACGGCCTTGTTGATGAGGCCGATCTCGGCGGCGCGCTCGGCGTCGAACACGTCCCCGGTGAGGAACAGCTCCTGCGCGGCGCGCGGGTTGACGCGCGGCAGGACGGTGAGCGAGATGACGGCGGGCACGACGCCGATGCGGACCTCGGAGAACGCGAAGGTGACCTCCTTGGCGGCGACCACGAGGTCCGCGGCCGCGACCATGCCCACGCCGCCGGCGCGCGCGAGACCGGACAGCTTGGCGACGACCGGCTTCGGGCTCGTCCAGATCTGCTCGAGGATGCGGGGGAACTCGTTGACGCCCTGGTCACCCGCCCCGGCGCCGCGGGCTTCCTTGAGGTCCATGCCGGCGCAGAACACCTTGCCGGTGTGGGTGAGAACGATCACCCGGACGGCGTCGTCGTCCTTCGCCTTGGCCAGCGAGGCGGACAACTCGCGGCGCAGCTGGGCCGACAGGGCGTTCCGGTTGTGCGGCGAGTCGAGGGTGATCGTCGCGACACCACTCGCCACTGAGTAATGCACCAGTTCATCAGTCACGGGCTCACTGTAGTTCGGGCGGCGCGGCGGGGGAGCGCGGTTGTGAGCGGCTGCGCATCGGGACGATCCGGTGACAGCGCGTCAGGGGGCACGCTACGGTGCAACCGAACGGGGAGGGACGGCAGTGGCTGAGGACGGCGCGACGACGGGGGCCGCGCAGCTGGCAGGCGTGTTCGGCGGCGAGGAGAACCTGAACGCCATGCACGCCGACGCGAAGCGCATGCTGGCGGACGCGAAGGCAGGCAAGTGGGCGGTCGACGAGGAGACGGGGACGCATCTGAGGCGCGCGGTGACGCAGATGCAGGACCGGATGATGGACGTCAGTCGACGGCTCTATCTTCTGCAGCAGGCACCGAAGCTGGGAAACGACCAGTACGCCACGCAGGTCGCCAAGCAATTTCTCGCGGCGATGGACTCTGACGAGCGGTCGCTTGTCAGGGTGTTCCTCGCGGCGCAGGAAATGCTCGGTAGCCTCAGTCAGGCGATCGAGATCGCGATCAGCAAGTACGACGCCTCGGAAGAGGCTGCGACCGAAGCGCTCAACACGTTCAAGAACCAGGACGGCCAGTGACCCTCAACGCTCGTATCGCCCAGGCCCTTGCTGGTGTCGGGTGTCTCGCGGTGATCACGACCGGTTGCACCAGCACTGTGCCGGGAACGGCTTCGCCGGCGCCCACTGCCACCGAAGCGAATTCGGACATCTTCGCCGGCATGAACGCGTGTCAGGTTCTAGATCAGCTCAACGCAGGTCAGGGATACAATCCGGGCGAGAAAAAGACGAGGCGCAATGAGTGCAATGCGTCAAAGCCCGGGGTAGCCGGCAACAGCCTCGCGCTCGATCCCGTACAGGGGCTCAGCGAGTTCGCCCAGGCGAATGCAGGCGTGACGGATCTTTCCATCAACGGACGGCCCGCCATGCAGGCGGATATCCCGACCGGCGGGTGCGCTGTGGCGGTCGAGGTTGCGGAGCATGCACGCGCACTGGTTCTGGTTACGCTGATCAGCAGCCCGCGCGATCCGCAGGCTTGCGTGGAGGCTCAAGCCCTCGCTGAGAAGCTCGAACCCCTGCTCCCGAAGGTCCAGTAGACCTCAGTTCTGCCGCGGCAGCAGTTCCTCCACGAACCGCTCCAGGAAGGCCTCCCGCGAAGAACCGCCCCGGTGGCAGACCACGAACTTCGTCAAGCCCGCTTCCAGGTGGCCGTCCAGCAGGCGGTGCTGCGACGGCCAATCGGTAGCGATCATGTCGAAGTCTTGCAGGCGGCGAAGGAATGCTCGGTAGCTTCGTGAAGCCATCGAGATCGCGATCAGCAAGTACGACGCCTCGGACGAGGCGGCGGTCCAGGCATTGACCACGTTCAAGGATCAGGAAGCCCAGTGACGAACATCGTTCGCATCGCCCAGCTCGTCTCGGGTGCGTGTCTGTTGCTGGCCGCGGGCGCTTGCACCAGCACGGTCGTGGGTACGGCGTCGCCGGCGCCGACGTCAGCCACCGCGAGCGCTGATGTCTTCGCCGGCCTCAACGCCTGCCGTGTCCTGGAGCAACTCACCGCAGGGGAAGGATTTGGCCCCGGGGAGAACATCAGCCGTCGCAACGAATGCGACGTTTCGAAGTCCGAGCACGGCACCTATGGGCTTGCGCTGGACCCTGTCCAGGGGCTCCGTGAGTTCGCCGAGAACAGCGAGGGCGTCGTGGAGACCTCGGTCAATGGGCGCAACGCCCTGCAGGCGCCCATTCCCCTCGGTGGTTGTGCCATCGTGATCGAGGTCAGTGAGCACGCTCGTGCGATGGTGCAGGTGTCGCTCTCGTCGAACGATGATCAGCAGGCCTGCGTGGACGCCCAAGCCCTCGCTGAGAAGCTCGAACCCCTGCTCCCGAAGGTCCAGTAGACCTCAGTTCTGCCGCGGCAGCAGCTCTTCCACGAACCGCTCCAGGAACGCCTCGAACGGCGACCCACCCCGGTGGTAGACCACGAACTTCGTCAGGCCCGCTTCCAGGTGGCCGTCCAGCAGGCGGTGCAGCGAAGCCCAGTCCGTGGCGATCACGTCCGCCGGGTCGGTGTCCGGGCGTCGGGAGCGCACCGTGGCGGCCAGGGCGTCCGGGATGCCGTCCTCGGCGAGCATCAAGCTCATCCCGTAGTGGTCGGCCTCGATCGAGCGGCCCGCGGCGGCCGCGGCGGTCTCGATGGCCTCGCGGGCCCGGCGCGCCTCCGCCGGGGACAGGAAGCTTCCCAGCCATCCGTCGGCGTACTCGCCGATTCGCCGGTACGCCGCGGGCGCACTTCCGCCGAGCCAGATGTCCACCGGGCGCTCCAGCCGCGGGCCCAGCGAGACGTCCTCCAGCTTCCAGAACTCGCCCGCGAAATCGCCCTCACCGGCCAGCGCCGCCCGCAGCAACCGCAGTGACTCGTCGAACACCGCGGCCCTCGCGCCGGCCGGGACGTCGAACAGCGGCCACTCGCTGCGGCGCGCCGGGCGCAGGCCGAACACCGGCAGCACCCGCTTCGGCGCCAGCGCCGCCAGCGACGCGATCTGCTTCGCCACCAGCACCGGGTGCCGCCCCGGCAGCACCGCCACCGAAGTGCCCGCCTTCAACGACGAAGTCCGCGCCAGCGCGTGCGCCATCCCGACGAACGGGTCCACCGCGTCCGAGTACACCTGCTCGGAAAACCACACCGAGTCGACCCCGGCGGCCTCCAGCCGGTCGACGATCCCCGGCAACTCCACGGGCGAGGTCTCAGCCCCCAGCCCAACCCCGATCCGGATCTTCACGCCACCCACGTTACGGGTCAGGCCGACCGGGCGGCACCTGCCAACGCGGTGGCGTACCGCTCCAACACGAGCGACGCCACCCGCGGATCACCGGCCAGGCAGTCCGCCAGCACCACCGACGGCTCGGCCTCCCGCGCCAGCGCGGCGATCCGGTCGGGCAACAACCCGGGCGCGAGGAACCACGACGCCACCGCGATCCGCGACGCCCCACGGGCCCGCAGCTTCGCCACCGCCGCGGGCACGTCCGGCTTCGCGGCGCTCGCGAACGCCGCCACCGCCCGGAAACCGTGCCGCGACTGCCACCGCCGGGCCAGCGCCGCGACCGCCTCGTTCGCCGCGGCCCGCGACGAACCCACCGCGGCCAGCACCACGCCCAGCCCGGGATCGGTCACGTCCGCCACCGCGGCCAGCCGGTCGAACGCCACCGGCTCCAGGTCCGCGCCCAGCACGTCGGCGATCGTCACCCGCAGCGCGGGCACCTCGGCCACCAGCGCGGGCAGGTCGACCCGCGCGTGGAAGGCACTGCCCAGCAGCAACGGCACCACGACCGCCTCCCGGTGGCCCGCGCGCACCAGGTCCCGCAGCACGTCCGTCACCAGCGGCTCGGACAGGTCCAGGAACGACACCCGCACGTCCAGTTCCGGCGCCGCCGCGGCGATCCGGTCCACCAGGGCCCGCACGGCCGCCGCGGACCGCGGGTCCCGGCTCCCGTGCGCGACGGCGACCAGCGGGATCACAGCGACCCCAGCCCACGCGCCCGCAGCACGGCCCGCTCCAGCGGCCGGAACACCAGCAGCTCGATGCCGACGCCGACCAGCAGGATCAGGAAGATCGCCGCGATCACGGTCGACATGTCGTTGAGGAACCGGCCGTCGTCGAGGTAGGCGCCAAGGCCCTTGCCCAGCAGCGGCGACGTCGCGATGATCTCCGCCGCCATCAGCGACCGCCACGAGAACGCCCAGCCCTGCTTCAACCCGGCGAGGTACCCGGGCAGCGCCGCGGGCAGCAGGATGTGCCGGGCCGTCGCCAGCCGTCCCGCGCCCATCACCTTGCCGACACGCGGCAGGATCGGCGGGATCTGGTCGATGCCCGCCACCAGGCCGTTCGCGATCGACGGCACGCTGCCCAGCAGCAGCACCACGTACATCGCGGCCGGCTCGACACCGAACCACAGCACCGCGGCAGGCACCCAGGCCACCGACGGCAGGCTCTGCAGACCGGACAGGAACGGCCCGATCCCGGCCCGCACCAGCTTCACCTTCGCGACCAGCAACCCGAGCGGCGTCGCGATCAGGATGGCGACGAGGAACCCGAGCACCGCGCGGTGCACCGACGTCCACACGAACCCGAACGCGTCCCCGCTGGTGAACCGGCCCCACAGCTCGTCCCACACCGCGAGCGGCGCCGGCAGCTGGTACTCCGGCCAGAACGCGGCCGCCCACAACGCCTGCCAGACCGCGATCACCAGGACCAGGAACACCACCGGCGGCAGCACCGACCGGACGAACCGGCCCCAGCCGCCCTTCTTCGCGGCAGGCTGGACCGGCGTGTCGAGCGCGTCCAGACCCGCTTCGACCGCCGCGGCGTCCGGTTCGGCGGTCGAGCCCTCAAGCGGCGGCATGGCTGCTGATCACCTCACGCAGGCGGCGGTTGATCACGTCCACCGCGTTCACCTCGTCCTGCCCGGCCAGCCCGTCGACGCGCCACTGCTGCACGACCTTGCCCGGCCGCGACGACAGCAGCACCACCCGCTGCCCGAGCCGCACCGCTTCGCGCACGTCGTGGGTCACGAACACCACCGCGGTGCCGGTCGCTTCCCAGATGCGCAGCAGCTCGGCCTGCAGCACGTCGCGCGTGATGGCGTCGAGCGCGGAGAACGGCTCGTCCATCAGCAGCAGCGACGGCCGCTCCTCGCCGTCCTCGGTGTGGGTGGCCGACGCCAGCGCGCGAGCCAGTGCCACGCGCTGGCGCATGCCGCCGGACAGTTCGTGCGGGCGCTTGGCGCCCGCGCCGGACAGCCGCACCAGCTCCAGCAGCTCGCCGGTGCGGGTCTTGCGCTCGGCGCGGCCCATGCCGGCCAGCTTCAGCGGCAGCTCGACGTTCGCCGCGGCGGTCAGCCACGGCATGAGCGCCGCCTCCTGGAACATGACCGCCGGCCGGGACGTCGTCAGCTCGATCTCACCCGCGCTCGGCTGATCCAGGTTCGCGATCAGGTTCAGCAGGGTGGTCTTGCCGCAGCCCGAGGCGCCGAGCAGGCAGACGAACTCGCCCGGCGCGACGTCGAGGTCGACCCCGGCGAGCGCGGTCACGGCGTCGCGACCCTGCCCGAAGCTCTTGTGCACCCCGGACAACCGCACGGCGTGCCCGGTCGCGGGCTCCACCGGCGGGCGTCCCAGCGTGGCGGTCATGAACAGCCTCCTACTTCTTGTCCAGGCCGGACGCGCTGACGGCCGGCTTCCCGGCCTGGGCGAGCACGGTGTTGAGCAGGGTGAGGTCGGCGAACCCGGCGACGTCCGGGGCCTTGTCCTTCACCCCTGCGGTCACCTGGTCCTGGGCCAGCTGCGGGAACTGCCCGGCCAGCGGGTCGGTGGTGAGCTGGATGCCCTGCCACGCGCGGTCCAGCGTGGCGGTCGCGAGCGCCTTGCCGGTGAGCTGCTGCAGCTGGTTGTTCACCGCGGTCTTCGCCTTCGCCGGGTCGGACGCGGCGAGCGTGTTCGCGTCGAGCAGGCCCTGCAGGATCGCGGTGACGGTCGCCGGGTGTTCCTTGAGGAACTGGGTGCGCACGATCAGCACGGTGGTCGGGAACTGCCCGCCCGGCCACAGGTCCTTCTCGTCGACCAGGACCTTCGCGCCGGCCTCCAGCACCAGCCGCGACGCCCACGGCTCGGGCAGCCACGCGGCCTGGATCGCGCCGGACTTGAACTGGTCGAGCGTCAGCGCGTTGTCGATGTTCTGGACCTTGACGTCGCTGAGCTTCTGGTCGGCGATCCACTTCTTCAGCGACACGTCCTGCGTGTTGCCCAGCTGCGGCGACGCCACGGTCTTGCCCTGCAGGTCCTGCGGCGTGTTGATCGACGGCTGCACGACCAGCTGCGCGCCGCCCGAGGTGGCGCCCGCGATCAGCCGCACGGCCTCGCCGCCGGACTGGGCGTAGGCGTTGATCGCCGGGCCGGAGCCGATGAACCCGATGTCCAGCGAACCGCCGAGGAGGGCGTTGACCTCCTCGGGGCCGGCGTTGAACTTGGTTGGCACCAGCTTGGTGTTCCCGAGGTGCTGCGCGAACAGGTTCTGGTCCAGCCCGATCAGCGCCGACGCGTGCGTGACGTTCGGGAAGTACCCGAGCCGCACCTCGGCCGCCGGACCCTGATCGGTCGCCGTCGCCGAGTCCTCCGATCGGTCCGCCCGTGAACACCCGGTCACCACTGCCAATGCGGACAACGCCACTGCTGCCAGAGCCAGAACACGAGTTTTCACGGACGGACCTTTCGGTTGGGGGATGGGGAGTTACGGGCCGGGGGAGACCACGTCCCGGTCGCTGCGCAGCACGGGAAGCGGCGCACCGACCATCCCGGCCGCCAGCGTGGTGCCGTCGGCCGGGTCGATCACCAGGAAGGCGCCGGTGCGCCTGCTGACCTCGTACTCGTCGACCGGCAGCGGTTCCGCGACGCGGACCTTCGCGCGGCCGATCTCGTTGAGCTGCAGCGTCTCCGGGTAGTCCACAGTGGACAGCTTCTGCTCGTCGAAGCGGGAGAGCAGCTCGTCGACGAACGCCTGCACCGTGCGCGCGCCGTGCTTGACCAGCACGCGGGCGCCCGGCCGCAGCGGTTTCTCCGACAGCCAGGCCAGCGTGGCGTCCAGCTCGTCGGTCGCCACCGGGGCCGAACCCGCCGCCGCGATGACGTCACCGCGCGCGATGTCCAGGTCGTCGGCCAGTACCAGCGTCACCGAGCGGCCCGCGGCCGCCTCGGCCAGCTCGCCGTCCGGCGTGTCGATCCGCTCGACCGTCGTGCGCAGGCCCGCGGGCAGCACCACGACCTCGTCGCCGGGGCGCACCGTGCCCGCCGCGACCTGGCCCGCGTAGCCGCGGTAGTCCGGGTACTCGGGCGTGCGCGGCCGGATCACGTACTGCACCGGGAAGCGGAACGGCGCGTCGTGCGGGTCGGGCGCGACCGGCACGGTCTCCAGGTGCTCCAGCAGCGTCGGGCCGGAGTACCACGGGGTGTGCGCCGAGCGCTCCACCACGTTGTCACCCACCAGTGCGGACACCGGGATCGCCAGGACCGATCCTTCGGCGTAACCCAGCGACGTGGCGTGGTCGGTGAACTCCTTCGCGATGACCCGGAAGGTCTCCTCGTCGTAGTCGACCAGGTCGATCTTGTTCACCGCGAGCACCAGGCGCGGCACGCCGAGCAGCGCGAGCACCGCGGCGTGGCGGCGGGTCTGCTCGATGACGCCCTTGCGCGCGTCGACCAGCAGCACGGCCAGCTGCGCCGTGGAGGCGCCGGTGACGGTGTTGCGGGTGTACTGCACGTGGCCGGGGGTGTCGGCGAGCACGAACGACCGCTTCGGGGTCGCGAAGTAGCGGTAGGCCACGTCGATCGTGATGCCCTGCTCACGCTCCGAGCGCAGGCCGTCGACGAGCAGCGACAGGTCCGGAGTGGACAGACCGCGGTCGACGCTGGCGCGGGTGACCGCGTCCAGCTGGTCGGCCAGCACCGACTTGGTGTCGTAGAGCAGACGGCCGACGAGCGTCGACTTGCCGTCGTCGACGCTCCCGGCTGTGGCGAGCCGCAGCAACGAGCTCATCAGAAGTACCCCTCCCGCTTGCGGTCCTCCATGGCGGCCTCTGACAGGCGGTCGTCGGCCCGGGTGGCGCCGCGCTCGGTGAGCCGGCTCGCCATCACCTCGGCGATCACTTCCTCGACGGTCGACGCTGTGGATTCCACGGCGCCGGTGCAGGAGCCGTCACCGACCGTGCGGTAGCGCACCGTCAGCTCCTTCACCTCTTCGCCGTCACGCGGACCGCCCCAAGGTCCCTCGGTCAGCCACATGCCGTCGCGCTTGTAGACCTTGCGCTGGTGGGCGTAGTAGATCGAGGGCAGCTCCACCTTCTCGCGCGCGATGTAGTTCCACACATCGGCTTCGGTCCAGTTGGAGAGCGGGAACACCCGCACATGTTCCCCCGGACGGTGCCGTCCGTTGTACAGGTTCCACAATTCGGGACGCTGCCGTCGCGGGTCCCACTGGCCGAACGCGTTGCGCAGGCTGAAGATCCGCTCCTTGGCCCGCGCGCGTTCCTCGTCGCGGCGCCCGCCGCCGAACACCGCGTCGAACTTGTGCTCGGTGATGGTGTCCAGAAGCGGCTGGGTCTGCAACGGGTTGCGGGTGCCGTCGGGACGCTCGGTGAGGCGGCCGTCGTCGATCCAGTCCTGCACGTTCGCGACGATCAGCCGCAGGCCGTACTTCTCCACGACGTGGTCGCGGAACGCGATGACCTCGTCGAAGTTGTGCCCGGTGTCCACGTGCAGCAGCGGGAACGGCACCGGCGCCGGCCAGAACGCCTTGATCGCCAGGTGCAGCAGCAGGGTCGAGTCCTTGCCGCCGGAGAACAGGATCACCGGCCGGTCGAACTCGCCGGCCACCTCCCGGAAGATGTGGATGGCTTCGGATTCCAGTGCCGCCAGGTTGTCGGTCGCGGCGTCGGTCGCGGCTGTGGTCACTTCCCTCTCCCTACGCGTGCAGGCCGCACTCGGCCTTGGACTTGCCTGCCCAGCGGCCGCTGCGCGGATCGGCGCCCGGCGCCACCTTCGCGGTGCACGGCGCGCAGCCGATCGACAGGTAGCCCTCGCCGACCAGCGGGTTCTGCAGGATGCCGTGCTCGTCGATGTAGGCGTTGAACTCGTCGTCGGTCCACGGCGCGATCGGGTTGACCTTGACGAGGCCGTTGCGGTCGTCCCAGGTGACGATCGGGGTGTTCGCCCGCGTCGGGGCGTCCACGCGGCGCACGCCGGTGACCCACGCGGAGTAGTTCGACAGCGTCTTCCGCAGCGGCACCACCTTGCGCAGGTGGCAGCACAGGTTCGGGTCCCGCTCGTGCAGCTTGGGGCCGTACTCGGCGTCCTGCTGCGCCACGGTCTGCTCGGCGGCCGCGTTGACGATCTTCACGTCCGGGTACACGGTCGCGACCGCGTCCCTGGTGCCGATCGTCTCCGCGAAGTGGTAGCCGGTCTCCAGGAACAGGATGTCCACATCGGACTTCACCTTGGTGGCGAGGTCGATGAGCACCGCGTCCTGCATGTTGGAGGCGACGATGAAGTCGTCGCCGAAGGTCTCCGCGGTCCAGCGCAGGGCCTCCAGCGCGGTCGCGTCGGCCAGTTCGGCGGACGCCTTCTCCGCCAGTGCCTTCAGTTCTTCGGTCCTCGTCGCGGTGGTCACTTGCTCGCTCCTTCCGGAAAGCGCAGCCCGATGAACTTGACGGTGAAGACGCGGCGGCACGCGCCGCAAAGCCAAGCGCCGTCGCCCTCCCGTCGCCCACCGCCACCCTCAACGGTGGCGCTGCGCGCCGCTGCGTCTTCCTGAGGACGGAGGTCCTCGTCCCCGCAGTACGGGCAGTGGAACGGCGTCGCTCGTTCCTGTGCCGTCATCGGAGATCGGCCTCGTCGGCGCGGGCGACCCACTGCGGGAAGCGCTCGCCTTCTTCCCGCTGGCCCAGGTAGTTGCGCACGACCCGCTCGACGTAGCCGATCAGCTCGTCGCCGGTCACCTTGTGGCCGCGCAGCTTCCGGCCGAACCCGGCGTCCAGGCCCAGCCCGCCGCCCAGGTGCACCTGGAAGCCCTCGACCTGGTTGCCGTCGTCGTCGGTCACGATCTGGCCCTTGAGGCCGATGTCCGCGGTCTGGATCCGGGCGCAGGAGTTCGGGCAGCCGTTGATGTGCACCGTGACCGGGTTCTCCACCTGGTCCTGGATGTCGGCCAGCCGCTCCTCGAGCGCGGTCACCAGGTCCTTGGCGCGCTGTTTGGTCTCGACGATCGCGAGCTTGCAGAACTCGATGCCGGTGCAGGCCATCACGCCGCGCCGCCACGGGCTCGGGTCGGTGGGCAGGCCCAGCTCGGCCAGCTCCGCCTGCAGGCCGGGCACGTCCTCCTCGGCGACGTCGAGCACCAGCAGCTTCTGCAGCGGGGTGAGCCGCACCCGGTTCGAGCCGGCGCGCTCGGCGGCCTTCGCGACCTTGATCAGCGTCGAGCCGGACACCCGGCCGCCGATCGGCGCGGCGCCGACGTAGAACTTGCCGTCCTTCTGCCGGTGCACGCCGACGTGGTCGTGCTGCACGGCGGGCGCCTCCGGCGCGGGGCCGTCGATCAGCTTGCGCTTCAGGTACTCGTCCTCCAGCACCTGGCGGAACTTCTCCGCTCCCCAGTCCTTGACCAGGAACTTCAGTCGCGCGCGCGAGCGCAGGCGGCGGTAGCCGTAGTCGCGGAAGATGCTGATGACGCCTTCCCAGACCTCGGGCACCTCGTCGAGCGGCACCCAGGCGCCCAGCCGCTGGGCGATCATCGGGTTGGTGGACAGGCCGCCGCCGACCTGCACGTCGAAGCCGGGGCCGTGCTCGGGGTGGCGCACGCCGACGAACGCGACGTCGTGGATCTCGTGGGCCACGTCCGGCAGCCCGGACACCGCGGTCTTGAACTTGCGCGGCAGGTTCGCGTACTCCGGCTTGCCCAGGTAGCGGCGCTTGATCTCGTCGAGCGCCGGGGTGCCGTCGATGATCTCGTCCTCGGCGATCCCCGCGACCGGGGAGCCGAGCATGACGCGCGGGCTGTCGCCGCACGCGGTCATGGTGGTCAGGCCGGCGCCCTCCAGCTTCTCCCAGATCGTCGGCATGTCCTCGATCCGGATCCAGTGGTACTGGACGTTCTGCCGGTCGGTGATGTCCGCGCTGTCGCGCGCGTAGGTCTGCGAGATCTCGCCGATGACCGCGAGCTGCTCGGTGGTCAGCGCGCCACCGTCGATGCGGACGCGGAGCATGAAGTACTCGTCGTCCAGCTCCTCCGGCTCCAGCGTCGCGGTGCGGCCGCCGTCGATCCCGGGCTTGCGCTGGGTGTAGAGGCCGTACCAGCGGAACCGGCCACGGAGGTCGCCCGGATCGATCGAGTCGAAGCCGCCACGCGCGTAGATGTTTTCGATCCGCGATCGAACGTTGAGCGGGTGGTCGTCCTTCTTCGAGCGCTCGTTCGGGTTCAGCGGCTCCCGGTAGCCGAGGGCCCACTGGCCCTCACCACGACGCTGCCGGGCGCGCGGGGTTCGGGCGGCGGCAGGGTTGTCGCGCGTCGGCGAAGCCATGTTCGAGTCCTTCCGGGGCTCTCGCGAAGGCGCCGCGCGCACGGAAATGCCCTGGTCAAAGCCCGTGGTGGGGGTTTGGCAGTCCGCGGCGTGACGGCGCCCGCTGGTCCTAGCTGGGTGGCGGTGGCGGCGTCAGTTCGTTTCGCGGCACAGGGCGCTGGCGACACGCCGGAAGTCGACGTGGCGACGCACCACGAGGAGCACTCCGGCATAAGTCACGGGATCAGCGTGCCACGCTGCTCACGATGTGGTCCAGCCCGCTCCGCATGCTGGGATACGCATCACGCTGAAAAAATCTCCGGCAGACTGGCGCGCGAGTTGGATCAGGGACACTGGGAAGCGTGAGTGATACTTCCGCCCCGGTGGCGTTCGCACTGCCGGAGCACGCGCTGGCCGGGCTCGGGACGCGGCCCTTCGGCGTGTACGTGCACGTGCCCTTCTGCGCGACGCGCTGCGGCTACTGCGACTTCAACACCTACACCGCCGGTGAGCTGGGCACGAGCGCGTCGCCCGAGTCGTGGCTGGAGGGGTTGCGGCGCGAGCTGGACCTGGGCGCGCGGGCGCTGGGCAACGCGCCGGCGGCCGAGACGGTGTTCGTCGGCGGCGGCACCCCGTCGCTGCTGGGCGCCTCCGGACTGGCCGATGTGCTGGACGCGGTGCGCGACTCCTTCGGGCTGGCGCCCGGGGCCGAGGTGACCACGGAGTCCAACCCGGAGTCGACGTCGCCGGAGTTCTTTTCCGGGCTTCGCGAGGCCGGGTACACGCGGATCTCGCTGGGGATGCAGTCGGCGGCCTCGCACGTGCTGAAGATCCTGGACCGCACGCACACACCGGGCCGCCCGGTGGCCGCCGCGAAGGAGGCGAGGGTCGCGGGCTTCGAGCACGTGAACCTCGACGTCATCTACGGCACACCGGGAGAGCGGACCGCGGACCTGCGTGCCTCGCTCGAGGCCGTGCTGGAGGCCGGGGTCGACCACGTGTCGGCGTACTCGCTGATCGTCGAGGACGGCACCGCACTGGCCCGGCGGGTGCGGCGCGGTGAGCTGCCCGCGCCGGATGAGGACGTGCTGGCGGCGGACTACGAGCTGATCGACTCGGTGCTGTCGGCGGCCGGGCTGGGCTGGTACGAGGTGTCGAACTGGGCGGCCTCGGAGGCGGCCGCGTGCCGGCACAACCTGGGCTACTGGCGCGGCGGCGACTGGTGGGGCGCGGGGCCGGGAGCGCACAGCCACGTCGGCGGGGTGCGGTGGTGGAACGTGAAGCACCCGGCGCGCTACGCCGCGGCGCTGGCTTCCGGCGGTTCGGCCGAGGCCGATCGCGAAGTGCTCACGCCCGAGGAGCAGGCCTTCGAGCGGATCATGCTGGAGCTGCGGCTCGCCGAGGGGCTGCCGGTGTCCGCGCTGACCGCCGACGGGGCGCGGGAGGCCGAGGCCGCGGTCGCCGAGGGGCTGCTGGACGCCGCCGCGTTCGCCGGGAAGCAGCGGTGCGTGCTGACCTTCCGGGGGCGCCTGCTGGCCGACGGGCTCGTGCGGCGGCTCGCTCCCTGAATATTTCGCTCGCGGAGATCATCCCGGCGCTGCTAGCTTTCGCGGCACCTGGTGACTTCGGGAGGTCGAGGAATATGGCTGTCAGCGGCCGTCCTTCGCCTGCCCGTTTTCTCTCACCAGGAGTTCTCCTTGTTCTTGACCACTGATCGTCTTCTGCTGCGCCCGTGGACCGGGGCGGAGGCCGCCGCCGTCCGAGCCGGTGAGCGCCGCCCGGACTGGGCGGGCGATTTCCCCGCCGAGGGCGACGTCGTGATCGCCGGGCTGCTCGCCGAGCGCCCGGACTGGCTCGCCGCGTTCGGGCACCACCTGGTCGTCGAGCGCGCCACCCGGCTCGTCGTGGGTTCGATCGGGCTGTTCTGGCCGCCCGAGGACGGCGTCGTGGAGATCGGCTACGGCATCGTGCCGAGCCGCCGCGGACGGCGGTACGCCGCGGAGGCCACGGTCGCGCTGACCGGGTTCGCGCTCACCTCGCCGGAGGTGCGGAGCGTGTCGGCCCAGGTGGAGCGCGCCAACCCTGCTTCGGTGCGGGTGCTGGAAGCGGCCGGCTTCACGCTCGTCGCCGACGAGGGTGAGGTGCTCCGCCGCCGATGCTGTCGTTGTTGCCCAGCGCCCGGTTCGCCGCGCCGTCGTCCCACACCTGGT
>NZ_JBEXTX010000077.1:0-39903 GCF_040614175.1 Amycolatopsis sp. NPDC006131 | reverse complement strand
CGTGGAGGCCGAGGTGATCTCCGGCGACGAGGAGGCTCGCCTGTCGTTCATGGGCTTCGGCGGCCCGCGGGCGACAACCCCTCCGGAGACGGGTCAGGCCGCGCTCCAACCCCCGTCGAGGATCAGTTCGGTGCCGGTCACGGCCGAGGCCTCGGGTGAGCACAGGTACGCGACCGCTCCGGCGACCTCGCCGGGTTCGATCAGGCGCTTCACGGCCGACTTCGCCAGCAGGACCTCCGACAGCACCTCGTCGGTGCTCAGTCCGTGCGCCGCCGCCTGGTCCGCCAACTGGTTCTCCACCAGCGGCGTGCGCACGTAGCCAGGGCAGACGCAGTTGCTGGTGACGCCCTTGGCCGCGCCTTCCAGCGCGATGACCTTGGACAGGCCCAGCAAGCCGTGCTTGGCGCTGACGTAGGCGGACTTGTAGGCGCTCGCCCGCAGGCCGTGAACGCTGGACAGGTGGATGATCCGCCCCCAGCCGCGCTCGTACATTCCCGGCAGGACGGCACGGGTCAGCAGGAACGGAGCCTCGAGCATCAGCCGCAGCATGAACGCGAAGCGGTCGGGTTCGAACCGTTCGACGGGCGCGACGTGCTGGATTCCGGCGTTGTTCACCAGGATGTCGGCATCGAACTCCACACCGGCCAGTTCGTCGGTGCGGCTCAGGTCGATCGCCAGCGCCTCGCCACCGATCCGCTCGGCCGTCCGCGCCGCTCCCCCGGCGTCGATGTCGCAGACGACGACGTGGACGCCGAGCCCGGCGAGCCGGGTCGCCACCGCCGCGCCGATCCCGCTCGCCGCGCCGGTGACCACCGCGCGCCGGCCGGACAGATCGGATCCGGATCGATCGGACATCGTCACGACCTCGGTGAAGCGAAGGGATTCGCGTCGGCGTGGTGGTGACCCCACTCGTCCGAACGCCCGAAATCGTGCGGGATCCAGTCGTCGCCGACTTCGATGCCACCGCAGCCGATCTCCAGGTGGAACCCGCTCGGGTTCCGGACGTAGAACGAGATCGCCTTGTCGTTCATGTGCCTGCCCAGGCTGATCGAGATCGGCACGTCGTTGGCCTTGGCCCGGTCGTAGGCCCGCCCGACGTCGTCGATGGAGCCGTGCTCGAACTCGAGGTGGTGGATCGAGGTGGTGTCCGCGTGCGCGAGAGCGATGCTGTGGTGCGTCCGGTTGCAGCGGAAGAAGAACAGGCCGGGCGCGCGGTAGTCGGTCAGCTTGAACTCGAGCACCGACTCGTAGAGCTCGCGCAGTTCGCCGAGGTTGGGGCTGGCCAGCACGAAGTGCCCCAGACCGGTGATGCCGGCCCCGCCGGCGGGGCGGTCGGCGCCCAGGCGCACCTTGGCTTCCCCGACCGCCAGCTCCACGCGGTAGCCGACCGGGTCGGTGAACCAGCGCAGCTGCGTGGCACCACGCAGTTCCTGTTCTTCCGCCGATCCGTCCGCGACGGTGAATCCGGCGCCGGTCAGCCGCTCGGTGAGCCGGTCCAGCTCCCACGGCGAGTCCACGATCCAGCCCAGCTCACGGGGACGGTCCTGAGTGGACCGGTAGAGCGCGAGGCGGTACTTGAACTCGTCGAGTTCGGCGAGGGCGACCTCGTCCGTGCCGGACTTCGCGTGGGTGACACCGACGCCCAGCGTGCGCCCGAGCAGGTCGGTCCACGCGTCGAGGTCGGCGACCTCGAGACCGACGTACCCCAGTTTCCTGATTCCCACTGTGTCATCCCTCCGGCGCGGCGGCCGCGCCACCCTGCAGAAACTCGCGGACGATGTGGTTGAACTCGGGTGCGCGCTCGTACTGGACCCAGTGACGGCAGTTCGGCAGCACCCGCAGCTCCGCGTTCGGGATGCCGGCGAGGATCTTGGGCGCCCAGGCCAGGGGCACGGTCTGGTCTTCCCGGCCCCACACCAGCAGCGTGGGGGCGGTGATGAGACCCAGGTCGGGCGTCAGGTCCCCGAAGTTCGGGGGGATGGGCAACTCGGGGTGGGCCCGGAGGCTGGACTCGTAGCGCTCGTCGATGAGCGCCTCGGTCGCCAGTGACTCGTCGTGGACCATGAGCCGCACGAACTCGGCCATGGCCTCGCGCGACGGCTTGTCCGCTGCCATGTAACCGAAGAGGCGTGCGAGCCCGGCGGGCCAGGGCGGCGCGTCCGGCGGGAGGACCCCGCCCGGGGCCATCAGGACGAGCCGGTCCACGCGATCCGGGTAGCGCATCGCGATTCGCATGGCCACGGCGCCACCGTAGGAGTTGCCGACCAGGTGGGCCCGCTCGATCCCGAGCGCCGTCATCGCGCGGCACACCCGGTCGGCGGCGTGGAAGATCAGCGGCTCGTCCGTCTCCGGCCGCGGGGACTCTCCCCAGCCCGGCAGATCGACCACGATGTTCCGGTAGTCGGAGAAGGCGGGCAGGTTCCCGCCGAAGTTGCTCATTCCGGTGGCGCCCGGCCCTGAGCCGTGCAGCCACACGACCGGGCTGCCCGAACCGGCCTCGGTGTAGGCCAGGTGCGCGTCACCGACATCCAGAGTGCTCGTCACTGTGCCACCCTATCCGTTGTATGTAGCGCTCACTATACAACGGACGGCAGCGTTATCAAGGTCGAGCGGATTGCGATCGCCAACCGCGACGGCGGCCGGCGTCAGCGCTTCCGCTTCGCCGCGGCCTGCCGTTCCGCCAGGCCGCGGACCAGGGAGACGAAGGGGGCCACCTGCGAGCTGTAGCTCACGCCGTCGAAGCTGTTGGTCACCGACAAGCCGTCGGTCAAGGCGCGACCGAGAACGGCCAGCTGCTGCACCAGGGCTTCGTTGTTCTTGCCACCGTGGGGCGCGAAGATCGGGGTGAGCGCTTGAACCCAGGAAGCGTGGGCGTAGTCGCGGATGCGCCGGACGGTCGCCTGAACCGCCTCGGCGTCCTTCTGCGGCCCGATGCTGATGGCGACCAGCAACTGGAGGTAATCCGGCCGCCGGTCGAGTGAACTGCACGCGGCGGAGAACCAGGCTTCCAGGCGCTCCAACGGCGCCAGGTGGTCGAACGAAGACGGATCGGGGAACAGCGCGTGCAGCTCGTCGAAGGTCCGCTCCAGCAGCGCCGCCAGCACGCCGAGCTTGCTGCCGAAGTGATAGTAGATCGAGCTCGGCGGAAGACCGGACTGCGCGCTCAGGTCCGAGATCGCCATGCCGTCGTAGCCCTTTTCCCTGACGAGGGCGCGAGCCGCGTCAAGGATCACCTCGCGGCTGCTCAGCCCGGCAGCCGTCCGAGCGGAGCTGGAATCCCTCGCCATGCCCTCATGATAGGTCCGCGACGGTGTCACTCCCCCACCGGGCGCGCGGGCGGGCGCCGGGCCGGCGGTACCAGACCGGCCCGGTCACCACGTCAGCCGACGGTCGCGTCGACGGTCACGGGGATGTTGCCGCGGGTCGCGTTCGAGTACGGGCAAATCGCGTGGGCGCCTTCGACGAGCTGGTCCGCCGTGTCCTGGTCCACACCGGACAGTTCGGCGTGCAGCGCCGCGCTGAGGCTGAACCCGCCTTCCGGCGTCGAATGCACCTGAACCTCGGCGACGACGGCGGAGTCGGTGATCCTGACCTTCCGCTGTGCCGCGACGGCCTTGAGCGCCGAGTGGAAGCACGAGGCCCATCCCGCCGCGAACAGCTGCTCCGGGTTGGTCGCGCCGCCGGGGCCGCCCATCTCCTTGGGGATCGCCAGGGAGAGCTCGAGCAGGCCGTCGTCGGTCCTCGCCCGTCCTCCCGCGCGGCCGTCGCCGGTCGAGGTGGCGATGCCGACGTACAAGGGCTTCGTCATGGGAGAGGTCCTTTCTCGCTCACGGCCGAACCGCGATACCGAACGTTCTATCTTGTCTCACTATGAGGCGTTCACAGCCACAAGTCAAGACCGAACGTTCTACCTTTCCTCGTCAGCGTGCGCTAGAGTGAGCGCTACATACAGCGCGCGGACCGGGGGAAGACCGTTGAACAGCAGGTGGGCCGAACCACGGCCTCGTTCCAGGCGAAAGGCGCACTCGTGACACGGAAACGCTGGTCCGCCGACGACATCCCCGAGCAGCACGGGCGGACACTGTGGTCACGGGCGCCAACACCGGGCTGGGTTTCGCGATCGCCGGGGCGCTCGCCCGGCGCGGCGCCTCCGTCGTGCTGGCCTGCCGCGACCCGGGCAAGGCGGCTGCGGCGGCCGAGCGGATCCGGGCCGGCGCGCCCGGCGCCGTGGTCCGCACCCTTCCGCTGGACCTCGCCTCGCTCAAGTCGGTCCGCGCCGCCGCCCGGCGGCTGCACGACGAGTACGACGGCTTCGACCTGCTCGTGAACAACGCAGGCGGCTTCCGCGTGCGGTACTCGGTCACCGAGGACGGCTTCGAGTCGACCATCGCCGTCAACCACCTCGGCCCGTTCGCGTTCACCGGTCTGGTCCTGGACCTGCTGACCGGCACGCCCGGATCCAGGGTGGTGACCGTCGGCAGCAACGGGCACCGGCAGGGCACGATCGACCCGGCCGACCTCGATCCCGAGCCGGGCGCCGCCTACCGGTTCATGCCGGCCTACTACCGCGCGAAACTGGCCAATCTGCTCTTCAGCCACGAGCTGGACCGTCGCCTCCGAGCCGCCGGCGCGCCCACCATCGCGGTGGCCGGACACCCGGGCCTCGCGCGGACCGACGGCGGACGTGACATGCACTGGGCGGTCCGGGCCGCGCTCGATCCCCGGGTGAACCCGCTCGCGCTCCTGGTGTCCCAGAGCGCGGCGAAGGGAGCGCTGGGGCCGCTGCGGGCCGCTACAGACCCGCGGGCGCAGGGTGGCGACTACTACGGCCCGCGCGGGCGCACCGGCCATCCCGAGCTGGTCACCGCCACCGAACTGGCCCACGACGCCGACTTGCAGCGGCGACTGTGGGAAGCATCCGAGCGACTGACGAAGGTCGCCTACCTGTCCGATCCCATCCGGAGAAGTGAGGCAAGCAAGTGAGCAAGCACAGCAGGGTGGCTCGTGGCGTCGCGGTCACCGCCCTGACGGTGGCCGGCGCGATGTCGGTGACCGTTGCCCCGGCCACCGCCGCGAGCACGCCCGTGAACGGCGCTCTAGCGTCCCACAAGGCGCTCGGCAGGCTCGGCGCGCTGACCGACCTCGTCGTCGAACGCCTCCGGGTGAGCGACGACGTGGCGGCGGCCAAGTTCGGCACGGACTCGCCGATCGACGACCCCGCCCGTGAACAGCAAGTGCTCGACCAGGTGCGGCAGCAGGCCGGCACGCTCGGCCTGGACCCGGAGTCGGCGGCGGCCTTCTTCCGGGACCAGATCACGGCGAGCAAGGTGGTGCAGAGCGGACTGTTCTCCCGTTGGACGGCCCACCCGGACGAGGCCCCCACCACCCGCCCCGACCTGGGACAGATCCGCACGCGGCTGGACCGGCTGACCACGGATCTGCTCGGTCAGCTGAAGGCCACGGAGGAGGTGCGCGGCTCGCGCGTCCCGTGCACGGTCCAGCTCGCCTTGGCCACAGGTTCGGCGACGGTCCTGGAGCGGCTCGACGCCCTGCACCGCCAAGCGCTCGGCACCGCGGTGCACTCCGTGTGCACCGGCGACGCCGTCACCGAGGCATAACCGGTCAACCGGCCCAGCCGTTCGGAGGTATTTCGCATGAATGCCCACGTCCACAAGGCCGCCGAGGTGCTGGCCACCGCTGCCCGCACCGGCGTCCCGTGCCCGCCGGTCCGCGACCTGTTCGCCGAAGGCGACATCGACGCCGCCTACGAAGTCCAGCGCCTGCACACCGAGCGGCGGCTCGCGGCCGGACACCGCCTGGCCGGGCGCAAGATCGGCTTGACCTCGCCCGCCGTGCAACGTCAGCTGGGTGTCGACCAGCCGGACTTCGGCGCGCTGTTCTCCGACATGGCGCTCGGCCACGACGGGACCGTTCCGGCAGGCAGACTGCTGCAGCCCAAGGTGGAGGCGGAGATCGCCCTGATCCTCGGGGCCGACCTGCCCGGCCCCGCCTGCTCGGTCGCCGACGTCCGCGCGGCCACCGCGTTCCTCGCCCCGGCCCTGGAGATCGTCGACAGCCGGATCGCCGGCTGGGACATCAGCATCGTCGACACCGTCGCCGACAACGCCTCCTCCGGCCTGTTCGTCCTCGGCGACACCCGGGAGGCACTCGGAGACGTCGAACCGGCCGACGTCGAAATGCGGCTCCACCGCGGCACCGAACTCGTCTCCCAGGGCACCGGCCGCGACTGCCTGGGCGATCCCCTCAACGCGGCCGCCTGGCTCGCCGCCACGCTGGCCCGCCGCGGCGAGCCCCTGCGCGCCGGCGACATCGTCCTCACCGGCGCGCTGGGCCCGATGGTTGCCGCCTCCCCCGGCGACGTCTTCACCGCCCGGATCTCCGGACTCGGCACGGTCCGGGCCGGCTTCGCGACCGGGGGAACGCTTCATGAGGGACCGTTCCGGCCGCGGGACATCCGCGCGGTGACCACCGCGTTGCTGCCGATGATCAAGCCGATGCCGATCCACTCGTTGAGCTTGAGCGCCTGGTGCAACAGGAGCCACCCCGCCAACGCGGCCCAGACCGGGTTGATGCTGGTGAACGTGCCGAAGACCTGAGCGGGTATCCGGCGCAGGGCGAGCAGGTCGGTGACGTAGGGCACGATCGAGGACAGCAGGCCACAGGCGATGGCGAGCAGCACCGCCGGGGTGCCGGGAGTGTGGAAGGTGAACCAGACCGCCGCGACCGGAACCCACGCCGCCGCCGTGACGGCGCTCGCCACCGCGGTGCCCTGCAGGCCGGGAAGCTGTTGTCCGAGCGTGCGGTTGAGGAGCACGTAGGAACCCCAGGCTGCCGCCGCGAGCAGGGCCAGTGCGATGCCGATGACGTCGGTGCTCGGGCTCGGGGCGGTCAGGACGACCACGCCGGTTCCGGCGACGAGGGCGCAGGCGAAGTCGGATGCCCGTCGTGAGCTCGCGACGGCGACGGTGAGCGGGCCGAGGAATTCGAGGGTGACGGACAGGCCGAGCCCGATGCGGTCGACCGCGGCGTACAGACTGAGGTTCATCACGCTGAACACGACCACCAGGCCCAGGATCGGCCGCCACTGCTGGGCGCGCAGGCCGCGGAAACGCGGGCGCACGATCGGCGTCAGGACGAGCGCCGTCACGAACTGCCGAACCGCGACCACGCCGACGGGGCCGATGGCCGGGAACGCCATCGCGCCCAGGGCCGCGCCGGTCTGGTTGGAGACCGAGCTGGTGAGCATCAGCGCGATACCGGCGCCGCGCTGGCTCCGGGTCGCTGTGGCAGCGGAGAGCCCGCCGGCCGCGGGGCGAGCGCGTCCGGGTTTCTGGAGGGTGCTCATACCGCCACGTTAAGAGCACCGCCCGGCATGACCTAATGCGACTTTCGGACTTGCCATACGCTCGTGTTATGGATTGGAGTCTGCGTGAGCTGCGGTTCTTCGTCACCGTGGCCGAAACCGTGTCGTTCACCGAGGCGGCGGCGCGACTGCACGTTTCGCAGGCCGCGGTCTCCCGGACGATCGCCGGGCTGGAGAAGACCGTCGGAGACAAGTTGCTGTGGCGGGTGCCGCGGGGGTGCGAACTGACCAGCACCGGGCTGCAGGTGCTGCCACAGGCGCGGAAGGTGCTTGCCGAGGCCGATCGGTTCACCGGGTTCCTGGCCTCCCGCCACCACGTCCTGCGGCTCGGGTACGCATGGGCAGCTCTCGGACGGCACACCGCGCAGCTGCAGCGGATCTGGGCTGAGCGGCACGAGTCGGTCGAGCTGGAGCTGGTCCGGCACAACTCGCCGACCGCGGGGCTGGCCGAAGGCCTCTGCGATGTCGCGATCGTGCGCAAGCAGGTCGACGAGAAGCGGTTCGACTCCGTGGTGGTGGGTCTGGAACGCCGGCTGGTCGCGTTCGCGTCCGACGACCCGCGGTGGTCACGACGCCGGATGCTGAGCATGGCCGAGATCGCCGAACGCACTGTGATCATCGACCCCCGCGTGGGGACCACGAGCGCGCGGTTGTGGAGCGGCGCCGACCACGCGCCGCAGTTCATCGAGTCCAGTGACGTCGACACCTGGCTGGACGCCATCGCCGCCGGCCGTGGTGTGGGCACCACGTCCGAGGCGACCGCGCACCACCACCCGCGGCCGGGGGTGACCTACCGGCCCATCAAGGACGGCCCCCGGATCCCCGTCCGGCTCGCCTGGTGGCGCGACAATCGGCTCAGTGGCTTGGCGGAGCTGGTCGACACTGTCACGCGCCTGTACGCCCAGCCGTAGCCGCGCGGCAGCGGACCATACTGGCCCGCGTATGTCGTCCCCACGTCCGTTCGCATTCGCGTGGGTCACAGAGGTCGGTCGAGCGTGCTGGGTGATCGGAGGGCCGCACCGGGAGCGCATCGCCGGCATCCGGAGCGGCGCGGGAAGGTCGCTCCCGCCGCGTCGGACATCCCTGCCACCGCGACAGCGGGTTCACGTGCGAGTGGTGCGTCGGAGTTTTCAAGCGATGTGGAGGATTTCCGTGGTCGCCCAGGACCTCCGGCGTTCACCGCCTGAACAGGACGCGCGAAGCCGAGAAGCAACGGCGCTTGACACTTTGTTAGGCACCTAGCTATCTTTGTTAGGTGGCTAACAAACAGGCGGATCCCGAGCACCAGTCCGCGGGCGCGTGGGCGAAGAAGTACTACCTCGCGAGCCGGGTGGTGATGGAGTCGGTTCTTCGCCCGTTCGATCTCGGGCCCACGCAGTGGTACGTCATGCACCAGCTCATGACCGTGGGTCCGACCTCGCAACGCGACCTCGGGCGCATGCTCCGGATCGAGCGCGCGACACTCACGGGCGTCGTGGCCGCCCTTGTCCGCAAGGGTCTGGTCGAGCAGGAGCCTGATCCCGCCGATCAGCGCCAGAAGGTGCTGACCGCCACCCCCGCCGGCGCCGCCCTCTGGCGTGAGTTGCCCGATCCGATCGCGCTGATCCTCCAGACAGCGTTCGACGGCGTCCCGCAACGCGACCTCGAGACGACCGTCCGCGTACTGCGCGAGGCGACCGGCAGGCTCACCAGTCTCTTTCCGAAGGGAAGCGAATCATGACCGTTCTCGTCACCGGCGGAACCGGCCTCGTCGGCACCCGCCTGCTCCGCCGTCTCGTCGACGCCGGCATCGAGTGCCGTGCGCTCGTCCGCGCGGGCAAGGAACTCCCGGCGGGCGTGACACCCGTCGAGGGCGATCTGCTCGAACCGGCGACGCTACCCGAAGCGGTCGAAGGCGTCTCCGCGGTCATCCACCTCGCCGCGGTCCTGCGCACTCCCGAACCCGCGCTGATCGAGCAGGTGAACGTCACCGGCACGAAGAACCTCATCGAGGCCGTGCTGATCCACGCTCCCGAAGCGCGCGTCATCATGGCCAGCACCAACCTCGTCTACGACGAGGACCTGTCGCGGCCGGCCCGCGAAGAGGATCCGGCGAACGCGACGCAGCCCTACCCGGCGACCAAGATCGTCGCGGAACGCCTCCTGCGCGAAAGCGGACTGACGTGGAGCGTCCTGCGATTCGCCTTCGTCTACGGCGACGCCGACGGCCACCTGCAGTCCGCGCCACAGCTGCTCGGCTCATGGGGCTGGCACCCCGCGGCGACCATGAGCCTCATCCACCACCGCGACATCGCCACCGCGATACTGCTCGCGCTGACCGGCGCGATGGACGGCCGCGTCGTCAACCTCTCCGACGATGCCCCCACGACGGTCTACGAGATCGCACGCATCGTCGGCGCCGAGTACACCGAGTCCGCCGAGCCGTTGCAGAACCCGTGGAAGGGGCACGTCGACGGAACTCTCGCGCGGGAACTCGGCTTCCGGCCGGTCATTCGCAGCGTTCACCAAGCCGCCGCGGAAGGCGTGCTGTGACGACGTGGCCCGATCTCCAGGCCCTGTCTTGGTCAATCTGACGCACCGGGGCCGGCAAGTCCGCAATCGTCCAGCCATGCTCGGAGGAGTTCCGCGATCTCGTCGCTGTTCTGCTCGATCATGAGCATGTGCCCGTTGCCGTGCACTCCGGCCTCTTCCAGCCGGATGTGGTCGGTCTCGACTCCCGCGCTTCTGAGGAACTTCACCGTGGAGTGGTCGTAGGCGGCGTGGTAGCCGGCCTCCGAGGTCACCACCGCGACCGGGATGTTCGCCAGGTTCGGCAGGCGTCGAGGAGGGTCTGCCTGCACGTAGGCGGGCACGAGGTTCGGAGCGTCGGCCTCTTCCTCGCGAACGTACGGCAGACCCGCTCGCCCGACCACGGGCGGCTCGTAGACGAGCGGTGTCGCCGCGATCCCCCACGGCTTGTCCACCCCGACCTCGATGCGGACCTCCGGGGGGCCCACCTCTTCGTGGCGCATGAACGGCGGGCCGCCGGGCTCGATCGCGATGATGGCCTTCACCAGATCCGGGCGCGCGTCGGCAATGTGCCAGCCATGCGGCCCCGACTGGGAATGAGTCATCAGGATGGCCGGACCGATTTCGTCCAGCAGCGCAGTTCCGGCGGCAGTGGCCAAGCGCTCCGACAGGTGACGGTCGCGGACGAACGGCACCATGGACGAGAAGAACTGGTCGAACACAGGGTCCCCCACGCGGCCGCTGCCGGGCCACCTGGTGTGCAGCTTCGCCCGCTCCCACAGGTTGAAGTCGGCGATCGCCGTGAAGTGCCGTTCGATTCGTCCGGCTTCCGGGTGTATCAGGTCCCCGTGCTCTTCGGGGGACCACGCCGAACGTCCGCGCGCGGGCTGGTCCATGACGTAGGTGGGGAACCCGCGCCGAGCGAAGAAGTCCGCCCAGCCGGCACGTCCGTCCGGAGTGGACTCCCAGCACAGACCCGTCAACCCTCCTCCGTGGATCATCACGATCGGGTAGGCGGCGCGGCCATCCAGCGGCGCGAGGTGGTGGACGTAGGCCTGGTCGACCCGTGAGGTCTTGCCCGCGCTGCGGCAGTACCTGCCGCCGACGTAGAAGTAGCGATGCTCGACGGCGCGCGTCATCCGGACCTCCAGGCCTGGGCAGCGGACTCCCGGCCGGACGCTATAGCAAATAGCATCGTTGGTCAAAGGGGTCTTCGCAACCGAGCGTGCAGGCGGTCGGGGCCCGCTACTGCACGTTGGCTATAGCATGTGGCTGAACTCGCGCCGCTCGACGATCGCGGCGCCGGACCGCGAGGAGCTGTACCGTGACCGACTCGGCCGGGAACCCCCTGTCGTCCCTCGAGCGGCACGAGTCCCTCGCTGAGCAGGCGTACCAGCAGATCCGCGAGAGCATCGCCAGCGGAGCCCTCACCCCCGGTCAGAAGCTCACCGAACGCAATCTGGCCTTCATGCTCGGCGTGAGCCCCACCCCGGTCCGGGAGGCGCTGCGCCGGCTCGAGCAGGAACACCTGATCGAACGCCACTCGGCGCGCTCGCTCGCCGTTGCCAACCACTCGGCGGAGACGATCCGGGAGCTGCTCTACGCCGAATCGTTGTTGCGCGGCGCGCTCGCCCGGTTCGCCGCGCAGAAGATCACCGACGACCAGGTGGACGAGCTGGCCAAGATCGTCGACGAACTGAGCCGGTCCGTGGCCGACCCCGAAGCCGCCCAGCAGGCCGCCGACCGCTTCGACGCCGTGCTCCGCCGGGTCGCGGCCAACGCCTTCCTCGACTCCCTGGCGTCGAGCGCCGGCGTGTTCGGGCGAGCACGCCGCATCCGCCTGATCGAGCAGTGGTCCGCCGAGGAGCGGATGACCCGCCTGCAGATCCATCGCGAAATCGTCGACGCCCTCCGCGCCCGGGACGCCGATCGCGTCGAACAGCTGACGCGCGAGCAGCTCGAGTCGTCCCGGCGTCTGCTGCTCAGCGCCGACCTCGACTGATTCGCCTCTTGACAACAAGCACCGGCTCGTCTTCTATTTGCTATAGCATGTTGCAGATATCGTAGAGCAAGGAGAGCGCCTGTGACCTACTCACCGCTGAGCAAGGACCTGGCCTGGTTGCCCGCCGACCTGGAGGACCAGAGCCGGTGGATCTACCGGCTCACTCCGGCGGACATCAAGGACATCGAGAACGCGCTCGCCGCGTCGAAGGCCGCCGGGGCCACGATCGAGACGCTGACCAAGGAGACGTTCCCCCTCGACATCTTCAACGACGCGCTGGCCCTCACCCTCGATCGGCTGGAGAACGACCTCGGCCTGTTCGTGCTCCGGGGCCTGCCCGTCGAGCGGTTCACCAAGGACGAGCTGCGGCTGATCTTCTGGGGCATCGGCCTGCACATGGGCTCCGCGCGCTCGCAGAGCTTCAAGGGCGACGTGCTCGGTGACGTCCGGGACTTCGGCCAGTCCGCCATCACCCAGACCGGCCGGGGGTACATGTCGCGCGAAGGCCTGGGCTTCCACACCGACAGCGCCGACGTCGTCGCACTGTTCGTGCTGCGGACGGCCAAGAGCGGCGGGCGGAGCCTGTTCTGCAGCTCGGTCGCCGTCGCCGACGAGATCGCCCGCACCCGCCCCGATCTGTTCGAGGTGCTGCAGCAGCCCTTCTACCACTCCTGGAAGGGCTCCGAGCAGCCCGGCCAGAAACCGTACTACCGGCAGCCGATCTTCAGCATCGAAGACGGCCGCTTCTCCTCGCGCTGGGTCGCGCCGCACATCTGGTCGGCGCAGGAGTTCGACGACGTGCCGCCGCTGACCGACGCGCAGACCGAGGCGATGAACCTGCTGATCTCGCTCAACGACGACCCGCGATTCCACACCTCGATGATGTTCGAGCCCGGCGACTTCCAGTTCCTCAACAACCACGTGGTCTACCACGCGCGGACCGAGTTCGACGACTGGGAAGACGAGGACCGCAAGCGGCACCTGCTGCGGTTGTGGCTGGCGCCCGCGAACTCACGACCCCTGAGCGAGGGCATGAAGGAGTTCTACGGCGACGTCCGGCCCGGCGTCCCGCGCGGCGGATTCCCCGCGCGCGTCGACAATCCCGTCTTCGTCACCAAGGCCGAGAAGCCCTGAGCATGCCGACCGACCCCGAGACGACGTCCACCGAAGCCGCCGTCGCGATCCTGCCCGCGCTGGCCGAGCGGATCAGCGCGTACCGGATCGAGGACCTCGACGACCACGCCCGGCAGCTCGTCCGCACGGCGTTCACCGACACGCTGGGCGTCGCCCTCGCCGGCTCCGGATTCCCTGGGATCGCCGCGATCCGCACCGCCGCCGGAATCGCCGCGAGCGAGAACGGAAGCCTCGTGCTCGGCACCGCCGAGCGCGTCCCCGCCCTGGAGGCCGGGCTCCTCAACGGTGTCGCCGCGCACGCTCTGGACTTCGACGACGGCAACTCGGCCATGGGCGGGCACCCCTCGGCGATGCTCGTGCCCGCGCTCCTCGCCCTCGGCGAGGAGACCGACGCGTCCGTGCCGGACATCGCAGTCGCCTACGCAGCCGGCTACGAGGTGATGATCCGGCTGGCGTACGGGCTGAACCCGGCGCACTACCAACGCGGCTGGCACCCGACCTCGACCATCGGCGTCATCGGAATCGCGGCGGCGGCCGCGCGGCTGCTCCGGCTGTCCACGGAGCACACCGCGATCGCGATGGCGGTCGCGGTGTCCCACTCGGCGGGCGTCAAGGCGAACTTCGGCACGATGACCAAGCCGCTGCACGTCGGACAGGCCGTCCGCAACGGGATCCTCGCCGCCAAGCTCGCGGCGGCGGGCTGCACGGCCAACCCCGGCGCGCTCGACCACCGGCAAGGCTTCCTCACCGTCTACAACGGACCCGGCGGGTTCGACTCCGAGCGGATCGTCGCCGGGCTGTCCGGGCCGCCGCTGGTCTGCTCCGAGCACAATCCGATCAAGCTCTACGCCTGCTGCCACAGCACCCACGGCGCGATCGAGGCGGCCCGGGAAATCCGCCGCTCACCGGGCTTCGACGCGGGCCGCGTCGAAGCCGTCGAGATCACCGTGGATCCGAATCGCATGCCGCACACCGACCGCCCGGTGCTGACCGAAGCCCTGTCGGGAAAGTTCAGCCTGCAGTACGTGACGTGCCGGGCTCTGCTCGCCGGAACCGTCGCGTTGACGGACTTCGACGGCAACGCCCACCACGACCCCGCCACCCTCGCGCTGATGAGCCGGGTTCGAGTGAAGCCGGCCGCTCCCGGTGGACCGGCGAACTCGTTCACCGCGACCGTCCGAACCGAACAGTCCGACGGGACCGTGCTCACCGCAACCCGCGGTCCGCACGGCTCCGGCAGCAACGCGCCGGTCGACCCGTCCCTGCTCCGCCAGAAGTTCACGGACTGCGCCAGGCGGGTGCTGCCCGCGGACCGGGTGACCGCGCTGAGCGAGGCGGTGATGCGGTTCCCCGACAGCGGCACCACCGTGCGCGAGCTCATGCGGCTCGCCGAAGTCCACCGTCCCACCAACGCGAAAGTGACACCATGACCGACCCGATCCGGGTGCTGTTCCCGGTGGGCATGCTGGGCGGCGGCTTCCCGCCCGAGACCGTGACCCGCGGCATCGAACTCGGCGCCGACATCATCGCCGTCGACGGCGGTTCGACCGACTCCGGCCCCCACTACCTGGGGACCGCGACGGCCAAGACCGCCCGCGCCGCCGTCGAACGAGACCTGCGGGTGCTCGTGCCCGCGGCGCACGAGGCGGACATCCCCCTCGTCGTCGGATCCTGCGGCACCTCGGGATGCGACGCGGGCGTCGAGTGGGTCCACGAAATCGTCCAGGGGATCTGCGCCGACCTGGGGATCAGCCGGCGAATCGCCCGGGTCTACAGCGAACAGGACCCCGCTCGCATCGCCGACCTGCTCGCCCAGGGCCGGGTGCACCCGCTCGGCACGGCCGAGCCCCTGCGGCCGGAGACCGTGGCCCGGTGCCGGCACATCGTCGGGCTGATGGGACACGAACCGCTCGCCGACGCGCTCCGCGACGGCGCGGAGATCGTCCTCGCCGGCCGCTCCACCGACACGGCACTGGCGGCGGTGCTGCCATTGCTGCGCGGGCTGCCCCCGGGCCCCGCGTGGCACGCGGCGAAGATCGCCGAATGCGGCGGTCTCTGCACCGAAAACCCGAGGGCGGGCGGCGTCCTGGTGACCGTCGACGACACCGGCTTCACCGTGGAGCCGCTCGCGGTGCACGCCCGGTGCACCACGCGCAGCGTCGCCGCACACATGCTGTACGAGAACGCCGACCCCTTCCGGCTCCGCGAGCCCGCCGGCACGCTGAACACGAGCGACGCCGTTTACACCGCGCTCGACGAGCGCCGGGTGCGGGTCGAAGGCTCCCGGTTCGAACCGGCCGAGCAGCCGACCATCAAGCTGGAAGGCGCCGCCTCGACGGGGTTCCAGGCTCAGCTGATCACCGGGATCCGCGACCCGGAGATCCTCGGCAGGCTCGACGACTGGTGCCGGCGACTGATCGCCTACCTCGACAAGCACGTGCCCTCGACCTTCGGACTGGCTCCCGGGGAATACGACTATTCGCTGCGCCGTTTCGGCCACGACGCCGTGCTGGGTGCGGCCGAGCCCGAACGAGGCACCCCGCCCCGCGAGGTCGGCATCCTGCTCACCGTGACCGCCCCGGACCAGGCCACGGCCGACGACCTGGCGAAGTTCGCCAACCCGATGATGCTGCACCTCCCGCTCGACGACGACAGTCCCTTCCCGACGTTCGCGTTCGTCGGCTCCCCCGCGGAGACCGCGCGGGGCGAGTCCTTCGAGTTCGTGCTGCAGCACGCGGTCGACGTGGCCGACGAGCGAGACCTGTTCCGCACCGTTCACTCGGAGGTGGGACCGTGACCCGGCTCCGGGACATCGCGACACACGTCCGTTCGAAGAACGCCGGCCCGTTCTGGCTGACCGTCGACGTCTTCCTGCCCGATCGGGCTTCCTTCGACCGGGCGGTGGCCTCCGGCCTCACCGACCGCGCGGTGCTCGGCACGACCTACGACGTCGACCCCGCGACCGTGCTCGTCTTCGCCGTCCCCGACCTGCACGTCGTCAAGGTCTCGTTCCCGCGCCCCACCACGCAGGGCGCCCGCGACGACCGCGACATGCACGGCGGACAGCAGTTCGTCCCCTTGCTCGACCTGGCCGTCTGAGCCCCGCCGAGCCACCTCCGAAACCGGCGGTGCCACCGTCGCCCGGCCAGCCGGTCCCCATTCCTCAACGAGGAGGATTCTCGTGGACGTTCCCACCGCCCCTGTGACACCCGGAAACCGCGGAGCGGACCTCATCGCCCGGTTCGACCGGCTCCCCCGGATGACCCGGCCGCACTGGAGATGGCTGCCGCTGCTCGGTCTCCTGTCCTTCGGCGACACCGTCGACAACAGCGTGCTCGCCTACGCCGCCCCGGCGATGCGGCAGGACTGGGGACTGTCGATCTCCCAGATCGGCAACCTGACGTCGTTGTCGCTCCTGGGTTCGTTCGCCGGGGCCCTCCTTGGGGGCCGGCTGGCCGACAGGTTCGGCCGGAAGCGGATCATCATCGCCGGGACGCTGTTCTACTCCGTCGCCTCCATCCTGTGCGGGCTCGCCCCGAACTTCGTGGTCCTGAGCCTGTTCCGTGGCCTGTCCGGCCTCGGGATCCAGGCTGTCGTCGGTGTGCTCACCGTCTACGTGGCGGAGATGTACCCCACCAGGGTCCGCGGGCGCAGCCAAGCGGCCGTGCTGGGGGTGGGTCTGCTGGGGGTGCCGTTCGCCGCTGTCGCCGCCAAGCTGATCATCCCGCTCGACCCGCAGGCCTGGCGCTGGGTGTTCGTCGTCGGCGCGGTGGGCCTCATCCCCGCCATCCTCGGCATGTTCCTGCTGCCGGAGTCCGTTCGCTGGCTGATCGCCGGCGGCCGCGAAGAGAAGGCCTCCCGCATCGTGTCCGGCCTGGAAGCGCACTACTCCGGCGAGCTGCCACCGCCAGTGCTCACCGCTCCGTCGGCGCCGCCCGCGCGCGGCAAGATGGCGGAGCTCTTCACCGGGTCCCAGCGCCGCATCACCATCGTCACGGCGCTGACGCTGATGTTCGGCATCGTCGCGTTCTACGGGTTCAACTCCTGGGTGCCGACCCTGCTCGTCGAGCGCGGCCACTCGACCGACACCGCGCTGACCATCACCACCATCCTCTCCATCGCACCGCCGTTCGGCGCGCTCGTCGGCATGCTGGTGACCGACCGCTGGCAGCGCCGCCACGTCCTCGCCACCACCTCCGTGACGATCGCCGCCCTGATGGCCGTCTTCGCCTTCGCCGACGCGCTCTGGCCCACCATCGTCGTCGGATTCCTCATCACGATGTTCCTGCAGTCGAACGCGGTCACGATCTACGCCTACCTCCCGGAGGTCTTCCCCACCACGCTCCGCGGATTCGGCGCCGGCCTGTCCAACGGGGCGGGGCGGCTGGCGGGCGTCGGCGGCGCCGCGCTCGTCGCGGCGATCTACGGCGTGTCGGGGTTCGTCGGCGTCTTCCTGACCACGGCGCTGTTTTCCCTGGCCACGGCGGTGGTCATCGGCCGGTTCGGCGAGAACACCCGCAACCGGTCGCTGCGCTGACATCCCAGGTGGCAGGCGGCGCTATTCGCGAGTTTCGATCTCCGGGCGCACCGGTCGTCGAGTGCGGACCGCGCCGCCGGCCACTTGGTCCGAGGCAGCCATCGACCCGAGGATGCGCAGGGCCTCCGCGGATTTCGATCCTGGCTCGGCCATGTAGGTGACCAGCATCTGGTCCGGCGCACCGGGCGTCGTCCAGGCGACGTAGGACAGGTCGATGTCACCGACGTCGGGATGCCGCAGGAGGTTGACCCCGGTGGTCTTCTCGAAGACGTGGTGCTCGGCCCAGAGACGCCGGAACGTCTCGCTTCGGACAGCCAGTTCGCCGACCAGCGCGGCCAGGCGAGGGTTGCCAGGGTCTTCGCCCGCGGTCTTCCTCAGGATGCCGACGGTGCCGCGTGCCGACGCCTCCCAATCGCGGTGCCGGGCCGCGATCTCTTCGTCCAGGAACAGCAGCCACGCCGAGTTCCGCTCGGCCTCGGGCAGGGCCGCGTAGTCGGTGAAGACGGCGCACGCGAGCGGGTTCCAGCCGATCACCTGCATCGTGCGGGTCATGACGAGCGCCGGCACGGTGAGGGTCTCCAGGAACTGGCGCGTCAAGTCGGGCATGCGGTCCTTGACCGCGCGCCGGGAGGGCCGGGGCCGGGGACGTGCCAGGTCGTACAGGTGGGCGCGCTGCGTTTCGTCGAGCAGCAGAACACGGGCGATGGCATCGAGCAGGGATTCCGTGGGGCGGCCACCGCGGCCCTGCTCGAGCCGCACGTAGTAGTCCGTCGACACGCCGACGAGAGCGGCCAGCTCCTCGCGGCGCAACCCCGGCACCCGGCGTCGGCCGGTGTCCGGCAGCCCGGCCGAGGCCGGCGACACGGCGGCCCGTCGAGCTTGCAGGAACTCCCCCAGCTCGGACTTCCAGTCGCCAGGCGTGCTCGCGGTCATTTCGCCAGTCTGCCATCGAGAGGCCGGCATTGGGTGGTCATGCGAGTACCCAGGCACGCCGGCACCCTGGTCGGGCGACCCGTGGCACATACCGGTCCTGAATAGACGCTCCCGGATCTCCGACGCTGGAAGCATGGATTCAGATCCCCGCGCGTCGACGATCTCGGCGGCTGCGACCCGGGCGTCGATCGGCGCCGTCCTTCTCGCTTCCTTCTTCCTGCCGTTCGCCGTGACGGGACCGGCGATCGTCCTGCCCGACATGGCGGCCGACCTGAACGCTTCTTCAGCAGGCACCCAGTGGGTGCAGAACTCCTACAACGCGATCTTCGCCGCGACCGTGCTCGCCACCGGTAGCCTGGCGGACCGCTTCGGGCGGCGGCTCGTGCTGCGCGCCGGCATCGCGACGTTCGGCCTGGCGATGGCGCTGATCGCGGTCTCGTCCGACATCCTGGTCATCGACGTGCTACGAGGTGTCCAGGGCCTGGCTGCCGGCGCCACGGTCTCCGCGGGCTCGGCCGTGCTCGCGCACGCCACCTCCGGACCGCGGCGAGTTCGCGTGTTCGGGTTGCTCGGGGCCAGTTTCGGTGGCGGCACCGCCGCCGGCCCCCTGGTCGCCGGCGCACTCGCTCCACTGGGGTGGCGGTCGATCTTCGTGGTGATCGCACTCGGCGCCGCCATCGCCTTCGTCGCTTCCCGGTACACACAAGCGTCCAGCGACCCGTCCGCGCCGCGCCCGGACCTGCCGGGCATGGCCTGCTTCGGCGGCGCGCTGCTCGTGTTGTCCCTCGGGTTCATCCAGGCCGGTGAGGCCGGGTGGTCGAACGGGTGGGCTCTGCTGGCGTTCGCGGCGACGCTCCTTCTGCTCGGCGCGTTCGTCCTGGTCGAGCTCCGCAGCAGCCATCCGATGTTCGACGTCCGCCTGTTCCGCCGTCCCGCGTTCACCGCGCTGATGTGCCTGCCCTTCTCGGTGACGTTCGGATTGGCCGCGCTGAACGTCTTCCTGCCCGTGTTCCTGCAGAGCGGCGGCGCCAGCCCGTGGCGAGCCGCGGTCGAGCTGACACCGCTGGAGGTCCCGGTGCTGCTGGTGCCGTTGGCGGCCCGATGGCTGACGTCCCGTTGGTCGATGCGGACCTTGCTGGTCGCCGGCCCGGTCCTGATCGCCGCCGGAAGCTTCGGGCTGGTCGTGCTGGAGCGCGGCACCCCGACGTGGGTTTCCGCACTGCCCCTCCTGCTCTTCGGCGTCGGCGTCGGGATGGCCTTCTCGGTGATGGACAACGCCGCTGTCAGCACGGTCCCCGTGGACAAGGCCGGATCGGCGGCGGGAATGTTCAACACGATGCGGATCACCGGCGAGTCGCTCTCGGTGGCGGCCACCGCCGCGGTGCTCATCTCGGTCACCGCCGCCCGCACCTCGGCCACGGAAGCGGTCGCCGCGGTGCAAGGCAGGCCGGTGCCGGTGACCACCGGACAGGCGTTCGCCGACGCACTGCACGTCGTCGTCATCGGACTGGGCGTGCTCGCACTCGTCGGAGCGATTCTGACCGCGTGGGCAGTGCGCCCATCCCACGACACCGAAACCGACGAAGTGCGCGCGGGCACACGGTGACCGGCAGATCCAGGAGACCGCAGATGACGAAACACCACCAGCCGGCGACACGTGGTTCCGCCATCGTCGTCGGAGCCTCGCTGGCCGGACTGATGACCGCACTGACCCTGTCCCGCACCGGACTGCGGGTGACGATGCTGGAGCGCTCGACCCGGAAGGTCCGGACCGGCGCCGCCCTGCCCGTGAGCGATGGACTGCTGGAGCGCCTGACGGGCCGGCGCTCGCCCGACGGGAAAGACGCCCTCCCGTCGGGCGGCCAGGCCTGGGCCGACGTGCACGCCGGCCTCAGCTCCGCCGCGCAGGCCGACCCCGGCATCTCCCTGCGGTCGCCGGTGCGGGTGACCGAGGTGGGCCAGGACGAGCGATCGGCGTGGGTCGTCACCGACGACGGCGAGTTCGTGCGCGCGGATCTCGTCGTCGGGGCGGACGGACACGCGAGCGTCGTCCGCCGCCACGTCGTCCCCGAGGCGCCCGACGCGACCTTCTCCGGATACGTGATCTGGCTGGGGCTGGTCGACGAACGCGAGATCCGGTCCCGCCCGTGGCCATCGGACCTCGCGATCCTCTACGAACGGGACTACTGCCTCAACGCCTACTACCTGCCGGGAGCGGACGGATCCGTCGCCAGGGGCGAGCGGCGGATCGGCTGGGGGTGGTACGACTCCAGTCGCAACGACCTCCTGCGCGCTCGCGGAGCCGTGGTCGACGATGTCGTCCAGTGCACGCTTCGAGCGGCTGACGTGCCCGACGCGACCTTCGACGAACTCGCCGACGAGGCACGGGAAATCTGGCCCAGCCCGTGGCGGGAAGCCATCGTCGACTGCATCCGCCGTCGAGCGGTGATCGGCACGCCGATCGGCGAGTACCTGCCGCACCGGCTCGTCTCCGGGCGGGTGTGCCTTGTCGGCGACGCCGCCCACCTGCCCTCGCCGATGACCGGCCGCGGCTTCGACGCGTCCGCCCAGGACGCCCTCGCCCTTGCCGACGCCCTCGGCGGGAATCGGGCCAGCGTTTCCGACGCGCTGCGCCGCTACGAGGCAGCGCGGCTCGATGCCGCTCGCCAGCTCGTTCGCTCGGGTCAGAGCTTCAGCAACTCGTTCGCGCCCCGTGGCGCCGCACAATGAGCCTCTGGCTGTCCGATGTGGACCATTGAACCCCTGCCCGCGGGCCTCTAGCCTTCGCCGCCGTGATCCGGCATGTGCTGTTCGGGGTGGCGGGCGCCCTTGGCGGCGCCCTTCGGGATGAGCTCGTCGATGCGGGCCAGGTCCGCACGGTCGAGCGTGACCGCCGTGCTGGCGATCATGGTCTCGATCTGCCCGGGCCGTCGCGACCCGATGATCGGCACGATGTCGTCGCCCTGGGCCGCGACCCAGGCGATGGCCACCTGCGCGACCGTGGCGTGCTTCGCCTCGGCGATCTCGCCCAGGGCGGACACCAGCGCTTCGTTGTGCTCGCGGTTGCCGGGCCGGAATCGCGGCATCATCGGCAAGGCGCCGCCGGTCCCGCCGCTGCCGCCGATGAGGCCCTTGGCCAGGACCCCGTACGCGGTGATGCCGATGCCGAGCTCGCGGCAGACGGCGAGGGTCTCGTCCTCGATGTCCCGGCTGAGCAGCGAGTACTCGATCTGCAGGTCACTGATCGGCGCGACGGCCGCGGCCCGGCGGAGGGTGTCGGGGCCGACCTCACTCAGACCGATGTGCCGGACGTGCCCCTGCTCGACCAGCTCGGCGATCGCACCGATCGTGTCCTCGATCGGCACCTGGGGGTCGAGCCGGGCGGGACGGTAGATGTCGACGTGGTCCGTGCCCAGCCGCCGCAGCGAGTAGGTGAGGAAGTTGCGCACCGCGGCAGGGCGGGCGTCCTTCATCCCGGCCGGCATTCCGGCCGGGGTGAGCAGCTCGCCGAACTTCACCGAGAGCACGGCGTCGTCACGGCTGCGCTCGCGCAGGGCACGCCCGACGAGGAGCTCGTTGTGGCCGGCGGCGTAGAAGTCACCGGTGTCGAGCAGCGTGCCGCCGGCGTCGAGGTAGGCGTGGATGGTGCGGACACTCTCGTCGTCATCGGTGTGCCCGTAGGCGCCTGACATTCCCATGCAACCCAGACCAGGTGAGGAGACGGCCGGGCCGCTGCGTCCGAGATGGCGGATGTGGAGCGTCGCGGAAGGTGAATCGGTCATGCCATCAGCCTCTCCGGCCGCACGTCCGCCGGCCAGGCGCGGTGTATCCACGGAGAGGCCGTCCCTGGCTATCCGGTCGGACGCGGGCGATAGTGGAGGAATGATCGATCGGCACGGGCTCGCGGACTTCCTCCGTCGCAGGCGGGAACGGCTACGGCCGGCCGATGTCGGCCTGCCCACTGGTGCTCGCCGTCGGACGCCGGGTCTGCGGCGTGAAGAGGTCGCGCGGCTGGCCGGCATCTCCACGGACCACTACGCCCGGCTCGAGCAGGAGCGCGGGTCGGCCCCGTCGGAAACCGTCGTGGCCGCTCTGGCACGGGCGCTGCGATGTGATCTGGACGAACGGGACCACCTGCTCCACCTCGCCGGGTACCCGGCACCTGCGCGCCGAGCCGGACGGCACATCCGCCCAGGGCTCATCGCCCTCGCAAGTCGTCTCGACGATGTGCCCGTCTGCATCTACACCGACCTCGGCGAGATCGTGTGGAGGAACAGTCTGCTCACTGCTCTGCTGGGCTACGGGGAGACCGCACCCGGCCGCGACAGCAACATGGTCTGGCGCATGTTCACCGACCCTGCGGGACGGGCTCGCGTCCCCGAAGAGGACTGGGCGCGCCTGGCCGCGGTACACGTCGCCGACCTGCGCGCCACGTACTCCCGACGTGGTGGCGACGCCGACGTCACCGCCCTGGTGAACGATCTGATCGAGGCCAGTGACGAGTTCCGCGAACTGTGGCAGCGGCACGAGGTCGGCGTCCGCCGCTCCGACCTCAAGCGCACCATTCATCCCGAGGTGGGGACGATCGAGCTGCGCTGCGAGGTCATGCTCACCCCCGACGCGGACCTCAACCTCCTCGCCTTCTTCCCCCTCGAAGGCACCGACGCCGCCGAGAAGCTGGAACTGCTGCGCGTCATCGGCACCCAGGACTTCCACACGACCTCGTAAGGCGTATCAGAAAAGGCCCCCGCATGCCCGAAATCACCACCGCATGCTCGATCGACGACCGCCCCTGGTCCGGTGAACAGCTCGCCGCGGTGGAGTACGACCGCCATCGCCATGTGCTTCACGAAATGAAACGACTGGGAGCCAGCATCGAACATGCCGGCAGCCGGCTAACCCACGAAGAAATCGACTTCCTGAACCCCGCCGAAGCCCGCACCGCCTCCATCACCGCCCGTCAGTCGTACGGGGTTGACGGCATCACGCATCTTTACCGGGACCTGTTGCAGGCATCCGACAGGATGTGGAAGGACGTGAACGCCGGGACCGGGAAGAAAGGAACCATGCAGTTCGCCACCGCCGACGTTACAGTGACCGGGCTGAACATCGAGGAGCTTCGTGGCGCGCTAGGTGCAGCGAGCCTGAGCCGAGACTACGCCACGCTCAACCCGGACCACTACTTCATCGAAGAAAACGGCGACGGCATGCACGCGATGGAGACTTTCGGCATGTACGGCGCCCCGACCGAGATGAACCTCATCGCGAATCCGGCCATCCCGGTTCCCGTCGAACCGGCAGCCGGATATCTGATCCTCACGGCCGGCTCGACGAGCCTGGCCAGCGACGGCACCGAAATCAACGTCCTGGCATTCCACCAGTACAAGCCGCTGGAGAACGGTTTCGCCGTCAAACTCGGCTCGCTCTACCCGGCGACGACACCGCGGCAGATCGTCGAGGGACACAAGGTCCACATGGCCATCGAATTCCGGTCGATGTGCGAACTCGCCGCGGGTGCCGACGCCGGACTGCGTCCGGCCTCCTGCTCGGAGTCCGCGTAACGCGCGGGTGGACCCGAGCGCTCGAAGCACCGGCGACGGATCGTGAGCGCGGACGTGACCGATCAGGACGGCTGCTGGCTCAGGAACGCAGTGAGGGCATCCCGGGTCTTGAGAAGTCGACGAGCCTTGTCATCGATCTCGTCGCGGATCTCTGCCACCCGGGCCACGATTCCAGAGCACTCCCCTTCGAGCGGACCGGCGTCGCCCGTGCACGGCAGGACGCGCTCGATCAGTGTCATGGGAAACCCCAGGTCTAGCAGCGACTTGATGGTCGAGACCACACCCACCGTTGTCTCGTCATAGTCGCGATACCCATTGGGCTGCCGGACGGACGATATCAAGCCGAGTTCCTCGTAGTATCGCAGGGACCTCGGACTCGCTCCGGAAGCCCGACTCAGCTCGCCGATCTTCATGCCCCACGCTCGCTTCCACTTGACATTGACACTGATGTAAGAGTTTAGCGTGATGTTCCACCGCGAAACCGCTGAGGAACGGAATCATCATGAAGGTCTTCATCACTGGCGGGACGGGCTACCTCGGCACCGTCCTCGTCGAGCACCTCGTCAGGGCCGGGCACGACGTCGCAGCCCTTGCCCGCTCGGACGCCAGCGCCGCACGCCTGCACGAAGCGGGTGCCACACCTGTGGCTGGGTCGCTCAGCGACACCGCCGTCCTCGCCGGCGCTGCGGCAGCCGCCGATGCCGTCATTCACGCAGCGGTCGACTACGCGATGACCGACGAATCGACGGCGATGGAGCTGGCCGCGGTCAAGGCGTTGGTCGACGGCGCCGCGTCCGGGACTGTCCGGAAGCCGTTCGTATTCACCAGCACCGGGCTGGTCTACGGGTTCGAGGAGGATCAGGACAAGTCGGAGGATGCTGTTCTGCCGGAGGTCAGCGCACAGCCGGTGAAGGTCGCAGCTGAACGCATCGTCTGCGGTGCGGCGGGCATCTCCGGCATCGTGTTCCGCGCCGGGCTGGTCTTCGGCCGCGGTGGCTCCGCACTCGTGACGGGACTGATCCAGTCCGCCCAGCACACCGGAACGTCGATCTACGTCGGAGACGGGGAGAACGCCTGGACCCCCGTCCACGTCGACGACCTCGCCGATCTGTACGTCGCGGCTCTCGAACGCCCGGTCGCTGGCATCTACAACGCTGTCGGCGCCGTGCCGTTCACGTTCCGAGCGCTCGCTGAAGCGATCGGAGACCTGACCGGAAAGCCGGTCGCATCCGTTCCGCTCAAGATCGCGGAACAGAGCTTCGGACCGGCCGCCCGCATCCTGACGACGACGAGCGGCCTCGACGCCGCCAAGGCCCGCGACACCTTCGGCTGGAGTCCCGCGCCGCGATCGCTGATCGACGACGTCCGCTCCGGGTCCTACACCGAGGCCGCCGCGAAATGAGTCCGAGCCTGCGGAGCCGGCTGCTCGCCGGCGCCATGACGGTCATGCGTGCTCGAGAACAGTTCAACCCGAAGAAATTCACCAAGGAGCCGAGCACCGCGGCCCAGTACTCGCCGCCGCCGTCAATCAAGAAGAGGGTCACCATAACGCGGAGCACGTTCCGCGACTGGCCCGTGTTCACGCTCGCGCCGGAAACGCCCTCCGGGAAGCAAGCCCTCTACCTGCATGGCGGGGCGTGGGCAGCGGAAATCCAGGCCCGGCACTGGAACCTCGTCGCCGACCTCGCCGTCGGCACCTCGCGGACCTTCGTCGTACCGATCTTCCCCCTCGTTCCAGCAGTCACCCACCGCGACATCACCCCGGTCCTCACGGACCTGTGGCTGGCGACCGCACAAGAGGTGCCGACGGCGCTCGTCGGCGACTCATCGGGAGCGACAATGGCCCTGAACCTCCTTGTCGCCCTCGCCGAGGGGTCCCCCGCGCCGGATGCGACAGTGCTGCTGTCCCCTACGTTCGACCTCACGTTCGCTAATCCAGAAAGCGCCCGCATCGCCCCCCACGATCCGCTGCTGAAGCTCGACCACATCCGCGCTCTCGCCGCCAGCTACGCGGGCCCCGACGGGCCCGACAGTGCACTGGTCAGCCCCGTTCACGCCCGGGTCGACCACCTCGACGCGATCACTGTCTTCACCGGCACCAGGGACCTCCTGAACCCGGATGCTCACCGCTTCGCCGACCTCGCCCGAGACGCCCCCGGCACGCAGGTCACCGTCGAAGAGACCGCCGGTGCGGTGCACGACTGGATGCTGATGCCGATCCCCGAAGCGAAAACGACCCGTGCCCACATCGCCCGCCTCCTGCGGTAGGCAGCAGGCGTGCGAGGCACAGCCGGCTCGGCTGCAGGGCATCCGGCGCCGAACACCCTGCGCGTCGAACTGCCACAACCGGTCGCCCGCATGTGCCGCGAGCAGCGGATCCGGAGCCTGTTCGCCAAGAAACGTCGCCTGCCCCGCACAGCGGGACCACCGGTCCACGACGACCTCGTCACCCGTCGGTTCACCGCCAGGCCAGCTTGCCACGGCCGCTGCGGTGACCCTTCGGATCGAATTGCTCAGCTCCGTCCTGATCGCCCCGAGTTGGCCGACGGCCCTGCTGGCCAAGGAAGCCGCCGGGATCGACGCGGTGTCGGGCGGACGGCTGACGCCCGACACCGGAGTGGGAGCCGGCCCGGACAACTTCCTGGTCGCCGGCCACAGGTGGAGGGGCGCGGCAAGCGCCCCTCGATCGATCTGCGCACCTACCGCGATGTCTGACGCGGCGAACCGGTCACGGGCGGCGAAAACCCTGCGGTCTCCGCTGGAACCGCCCGATTTCCCTGCTGTTCGGCGCACGAGACGAGCCGGCACTGCAGCGGGCCGCACGCCGCGGTGCGGGAGGAACCTGCCGGGTGAGTAACCCCTCGCCCGCAAGCGTGCTGCCCGTAACCTCCGTCCGCGTTTGACCCTCGCCTAGCTCACCGGGAAGACCCGGCCGCCTGCAACGCTTTGACCGCTTCCTGGAACGGTTCGACTGGCGCGATCAGGAGTCCCGCGCCAGCGTGACCACCTTCGCGGAGTGCTGCGCCCATGTGAATGCTCGGCGTGATGCCGGACGCGGCTACCTGTGCCGCATCGATCCCGAACGGGACGCCTCGGAAGGCTAGGTACGGAATCTTCCATGTCGGATGTTCGGTGTGCGTGATGTCGTACATCGCGTTCGTCGTCGTCACCATGTGATCGACCGAACCGCCGCTGTAATCCTGGAGGGAGAAGGCCGCAGCTGCAGCCATGCCGCCCAGGCCGATCGTCTCGGTGATGAGACTTTCGCCGCCCATGAACGCCGTGTCCTCGGGCCTGAGGCCGTCGAACAACTTCGCCCGCAGCGGAGGAATCGGCGCCCGGAACCAGCGTCGTCCTGTGCCGGCGGTGCGGATCGCGAACTGCTTCTCGTTGAGCGTCATGGCAGTCACGATGGTGCTCCCCACCATCCCCGCGGCGCGATCAGCGATGCACTTGCCCGTCGCCATAGCGATGTGGAGGAAGAACAAGTCGTTCTGACCAAGGAAGTCGAGAACCTCACGCGTAGAAGCGCCGAGCCCGTTGGCGTCGAGGACCGGTCCGCTCAGCTGTTGATACAGGATGGCGGTAGCGGCGGTGTTACGGCTGTGCAGATCGTCCCCCATGCCCAGAGCGCGGCGGATGATGGGGCTCAGTCGCAGCCCGCCGACATGCCGCAGACCCGCCGACAGCTGCGGAGCCAAGACCTCTCGCAACCAGATCAGGCGCCGGTGCACTGCGTCGTTCCAGACTCCGTAGGTCAAGCGTTGACGCTCGCTGCCCTCATAGAGCAGGCAGTGCCCGCGCCCGCCGGTGACCGGATCCTCCACAACCCACACCGGCATGGAGGCCGAGGTGACGCCCGTGACGGAGCCGACGCAGCCGTGGTCATGGCAGGGCCGGACGATGATCTTCCCCTCGTGCAGCAAGGCGTCTGCCTCCGCAAGCGAGTCGGCGAGCCCCTCGAACACGGCCGCTCCGAGGACCGCCCGGCGCTGACCACCGGTGTACTGCGCCCACTTCAGCGGCGCTCCCGAGACGAGGATCGTGTGCGGCGTCATGCCCGGCAGGGCTTCGAGTGCTGGGGCGACGTCGACCAGGATCGGGTCGACAGCCAGCATGGCCGCGACCGCCGCGTCGTTGGCTCCCTCGCGGTCGATTCTCGGAGCCTGGCCGGCGACGTGCGCGCTCGTCATGCCCACCTCGAGATGAACTTGGTGGCGGCCGCGTTGACCTGATCCGGCTTCGAAGCACTCAGGAAGTGGTGCCCGCCGTCAATCACCTCGAGCCTGGCGTCGGCCGAGCGCGTAAAGAGCTTGATTTCCTGTTCGGCGTTGGCGACCGAGTAGACCTGGTCGGCGGTGCCGTGCAGCCACAGCACCGGCGGTCGCACCTCATCCAGCCGGCCGTGGAGACCGTCGCGATCGCGCAGGTTGATCGTGCACAGGCGAAGACGGTGCCGGCCGGCGTCGCCGGCGTAGTTCGTGCGATATGTCTTGAGCCAGAACCTGCGCTCGTCGTCGGTCAGACCGCCGAGTGCCGCGTCGAAGGTGTCGTCCACAAACTGGTCCGGCACCACCCAGTCAGAGTCGACCGGATCGGCGAATGCATCTATGAAGGGTGTGCAGAACTGCGGACCGTCCCAGCAACCCAGATCGCGGGTGCGCTGGCTCTCGGTGTCGAGCGACGTGCCCAGCGGGATCAGCCCTTTGACGACCTGGGGCGCCATCAGTGCCATGCGGACGGCGATCCATCCGCCCTGGGAGGTGCCCAGCACGAATGCCTCGCTGATGCCCAGGGCCGCGAGCGCCTGGAGGGTGGCGATTGCGCTGTCCCAGTAGGTGAAGTGCTCGTACCCCGCCCGGGTGCGGCCGTGCCCGAATGGCTCGAGAGCGAGGAGATTCACCGCTCCGTTCAGCGCCGGGTCTGCGAACTGCGGCCGGTACAGGTCGGCGGAGGTGGTGTACGAGTTGATCATGACCAGCGTGGGCAGTTCAGGATCATGAGGCAGGCCGAAGGTGGCACCGATCACCGAGCCCCCGAGGTGCGGGATGTCAATGGTGTGCGCGATGGTGCTCATGAATCGTGTCTCCTGTTGTGCGGGACGTCGATGGTGACTGGGTTGGGGTTCAGACCGGGTCCGAGAGCGGGCTGGTGACAGGTCCCGGAGCCGACGGGCCGGCTGGGGCGGTACGTGATCGCGCCGTTCGGAAGAGCTGGTCGACCCTGTGACGCTCTGCGGCGTCGTCCGGGCGGGCGATGCTGACGGCGACGAACACAGCCAGGTTGGCGACCAGGCCCACCAGTCCGGAACCGAGGCCGCCCAGCCATGGAACGGCACCACCGACGTCCATGTAGGGCACCGTCAGCACGAGCGCCACCAAAGCACCTGTCAAGAGCCCTGTGATCGCTCCTGCCTTGGTGCCGCGGCGCCAGACGAGTCCGCCGAAGATCGGAACGGCCAGTTGGATGATTGCTTGGTAGGCCAGCTGCGTGACGCCTGCCAGGTTCGGGGAGTCATAGATCCGGTAGGCGATGACGGCGGCGATGATCGCGCTCACTCCCATCGCACCTTTGGCCAGGTAGAGCTCCTGCTTGTCACGCAGGGGGCGGATGACCCCGACGATGTCGTTGGCGACCTGTGTGCCGATGGCCTGGGTGACGCCGTCGACGAAGCCCATGCCGGCGGCGAAGACGACGACCAACGAGCACGCCAGCAGCCACGTGCCGCCCGCATCCTGCGAGACCGCGAAAAACGCCGAGACGGGCTCCTTCGCGGCGAAGGGAAGGGGTGCCGCGCACAGCGCAACTGCGACGAGTAGCACGAAGAACCCGAAGCCGATGACCATCGTCTGCAGGGATCCCTTCTTGACTTCCTGCACACTGGCCGCGGTGTAGATGCGGGTGAAGATCATGGGCCAGCACAAGCTGCCGATGATGCCGGCCGCGACGATGCCGAAGTAGTAGAAGCCGCCGTTCTCGGATCCGAAGCCGGGCAGGCTGAGCTGGCTCTCGCTCAGGCGGTCGAGGTTCGAAAGACCATCGAAGTAGAAGAAGAGCAGGCCCAGGCAGAGGACGGCCGAGCCCAGATAGGCCACGATCCCCTGGACTATGTCGGTCATGATCAGTCCGCGCATGCCCATCTGCACGGTCCAGAACTGGCGGACGACGAGAACGAGGATGCCGATCAGGATCGAGTCGGCGACCGAGAGGTGTCCCAGCGACGCCCACTGGATGACGGCGCCCATAGCGATCAGCCCCAGGATGAGCCATGGGAGGAGCGCGACGACACTGATAGCGCTGGCGACGAGCTTGAGCGCAGGACTGTTGTAGCGCAGAGCCAGCAGGTCCGCCTGGGTACGCAGGTCGAACTGCTTGCCCCACTTCCAGACCGGGCGTGCGATGAAGTACATCGCCAGGACGCCGAGGACGGAGTAGACAAGGAAGTACAGACCGACCAGACCGCTGGCCACCATCAGGCCGAACACGGCGGTGAACGTCGATCCGGGCCACCACGAGTTGGTGTAGGCCATCGACACGAACCAACTGGAGAAAGAGCGCTCCCCAACCGCGTAGTCGCTGAAGGACGCGATGTCGCGACGTCGCTTGGTGAGGTGCAGTACACCGACGATAACGGCGAAGAACAGGGCCAGGGAGCCGAAGGTGATGATCATCAGTCAAGCACCCCCCGCCGGCGCTCGAGCAGCCAGAGCCCGTAGGTCACGGCGATCGCGGCCGCGGAGACCAGGAGCATGTACCAAACCGACGCTGGGATCGAGAGCAACCTCCCATGTTGCCGGGAGAGCGTGATGTACACCGGCGGTGCCAGTGCGACCGCGTACACCAGCGCGAACAAAGCGCCGAACAGCACGGTGCCCGAAGGCCGCTGTTCATCCTTCGTGCGTTCCATGAAACCTCACTTCGTCGACCAGGGCGTGAACTGCTGGTGTCGAGACCTTGAGCGTAGGAATCGGCTCGATCGAGGGGCATCGGTCGACTGACGTATTCGGGACTTGAGGCTTCAGCAGGGCTCTCCGGCCTCACTGGAGTCACGCTGCCGCTCCGGTCACTGAGCCGAATCCTCCGCCACTGGCGCGGGGCGTTTCCCTGACCTCGACCTGCGACAGCTCGGCGCTGACCTGCGCGCCTGGCGGGTGTCGTCGACCGAACTCGTCGAGGAGTCCCGTGCAGCATCAGGCCGAGGGTGTCGATGAGCCAGTGGCGTTTGCGGTCCGGACGCGTTTCCCGGCGTCGTAGCCAATCTGTTCACCGAGAAACCACTGGTAGGCGATGCTCCACGACCCCGATCGTGCGGACCAGCCGCCACGCGCACCCGCTGACCAGCACTAGGAGATCGTGTCGACGATCAACCGGCGGGAGTACACATGCGAGCGACCACACAGCACCGCCGCTGGCCGGGGCAGCAACGGCTCGATCACCTCCTGCGCGTCGGTCACCGACGAGTCATAGGCCGGCTTGCAGCCACAGACACACACCCGACCGAAATGATCACCAAATCCTGACAACTACCACCGCTGCCACGCCGAGGTGATCACCCGGCTTCACACACTGTCTCAGGCGTCCGTGGCGTTGAGGAGAACAAGGTCGGCGCCGACCGCGATCGCCGCGAGCCGGGCTCGCGACTCGCATGCGAGCTTCTCGAGCAGGTGCTCGACATGGGTGGAAACCGTGCGTGGACTGATGAAGAGCTCCCGAGCGATCCGCGGATTGGAGAATCCTTGTGCCACCAGGTGCAGGATCTGGGCCTCCCGGGGGCTGAGGTCGAAGGGCCACGGGATCTGTTCCTCGCTGATCAGCGTCGCCTGACCACGGCACGGGATGACGTCGATACGGTGACAGCTCCCCTTCGGGCCTGCCCACAGATAGCGCCGGCGAACCGAGCCACGCATGGCCAGGTCGCGGAGCACGCGGTTGGGTATGTGCTCCAGGAGGACCGGTCCGGCCGATCGCCCGGGCATCTGCGAGACCGTCCCCGTACTGGAAACGACCACTGCGTGGGCGTCGGGACCCACGTGATGCTCGGCCGGGAGCGCGCTCAGCAGGTCACACGCCTGCGCGAGTAATGGCCGGAAACCCTCGATGGTGCGTCGTGCCTCGTCGCTGGCGTCGTGTGGACGTGCCCAGCTGACGTGAAGCGCTCCGGTGTAGCGACCGTTCGGGAGCCGCAGGCACATCGTCGCGCCCTCCTTGAATCCCGCCGGGATCAAGACCACTTCGGCGGAGAAGGTCTTGGAGAACTCGACCTGCCAGTCACGGGCGAGGTCGGACCACCTCAGCGCGTCAGGTACGCGGGTGTGCAAGAGCTGAAAACCGGGATTCTCCTGCACGAAGGCGTCGTTCATGTGGGCCTGGACCTGTGCGGAGTAACCCTCACTCGCCAGGGTGACGTGGCGGTGGGTTCCTGACACGGCGTCCCAGGCTGAGAGGGCGTACCCCTCCCAGGGGATGAGTTCACGCAGCACCCGCATCGCCGTCACCGCTCGCTCACGTACCAGATCGGCCTCGACGGAATCAGCAGCAGCGTTCGTGGCCATGGCGGGAAGTATCGCTTCGATCTGCATCTCGCACCTCGGGTCACATCACACGTGAACACACCAATGCTAGGCGAACTGAGGACGCACGTGTCGGGTCGCGCTGTTCTAGCTGTGATGTCCAGGATGTCGGTCAGCCTGATCGGGGCCGTCGTCGCCGCGCCTCCGCATGAAGGGCGGCGAGGCGTACCTCATGGGTGTTGAAGGGTCCCGAGGTTGTCTGGCAAGCCTTCCCGTTACCTGGCCTGGTTGAGGTCTTGAATAAGAGGTCGTAACAATATGATCTTGGTGTGGTTTGATGTCTCCCGCTGTTGATCTTGGATCGGGAGGTGTTGGTGGCGCAGCGTAGGCCGTGGGAGGTAGAGGACGAGCTGTGGGAGCTGATCGAGCCTCCGTTGCCCAAAGTTGAGCGCCGGTTCAGAAATCCGCGGCGCAAGCGGTTGGACGATCGGCGTGCGTTGTGCGGGATCTTGTTCGTGCTGTAGACGGGGATGCCATGGTCGTGCTGGCGGCGGTTGCGGGACTGGACTGAGGCCGGGATGTGGCAGCAGTTGCACGAGCTGCTGCTGGCGAAGCTGAACGCGGCCGGGCTGATCGACTGGTCTCGGGCCGCGATCGATGGCTCGCATGTCCGGGCGTTGAAAGGGGGCCGAAAACCGGGCCGAGCCCGGTCGACCGAGCCCGCACCGGGTCAAAACACCATGTGATTACCGGAGGCGGCTGTGATGTCGTTGCGGTTGCCGCCGGCCAGCGCCACCGCCAGCGGGAACCACCAAGCCTTCGTCCGGCATCGCCTGCAGCATCATCTGCTGGCGCCGACTCAAGCGTGCTGCCGTCCGCGCTCTGGCCGGCAGATCAAGACCACGGCGGTCCCCGCGGCCGAACAGCCAGTAGGTCCCCTCCAGGTCGTGCGCGGTCGGGTCTGGTGGCGCTACGTCGACCGGCTCCGGCTGGAGGACTGCCAGCTCCGCTGAGCATGCCAGGTCTGCGGGCTGCTGCTGCCGCCCCGCGTGGGTGCTGGCCAGCCGCACCGGGCAGGTGAGCATGTCCAGCGCGCTGCACGAGCTCTGCCTGCACCTGGCCCAGCGGTGCTGCCCGGTGCTCGACGACGCCGGCGCCGCACCCGTAGCCGACCGACGCGCCCACGAGGTCAGCCCGAGGTCCTAGCCAACGGCACCCCGCTGAACCAGGTCCTCGTCGCGACCGCCGGACGCCTCCCGGACGGCTGTTCCCGCAGCACCGGACGATCACAACCGGACCCGGCCACCACGGGTAACGCCGCCCGGCCGGGGACGACGCGCCGACCACGGGCATGCCCGCGGAGCCGAACGCGACCGGTCGAACCGACCAGTCGCGCTCCCAGTGTCCGGCGAGCAGCTCATGACCGCGCTTGATCGACCGCGCCAGATGACACCACAGGAGAACGGCCTGCGATGCTGGACGAGCGCACCCTGCGGATGTTTGCCGGGCCCGGCGGCCGCACCCCGGACTGGCTGTGACGTGGGCTGACGATCATGTCCCCAGCAGGTCGCTGACGAAGATGTCCTCGCTCGTCAGGTGGCGTTTCGACAGGCCCTGCTCGTGGTGGTAGCGCAGGAAGGTGTCGATCGCCGTGCGGTTGGCTTCGACGCCATAGGGCCACCAGTCCCCGCCGAGCAGGCGCCGATTCTCGGCGAAGAGTTGGCTGAACCAGGGAGTCATGAGGGCCATGTGTTGTTTGGCCGCCCCCTCGCGGTACTGGCGCGCCGTGATCTCCTTCGCCTCGCTGAAGGCCCGGTAGAGGGCGGTTGTCACGTCAGGCTGGTCCGCGAGTTCCTTGCGTACCGCGATGACGTGCATGGGCGGGAAGATGCCGGTGCGCCGGTAGTAATTCCGTTCCACCGTTGGGTAGTCGGGGAACAGTCGCGCGACCCTCGGTGATCCGTCCAGCAGCGTCTGCGGGACATCGACGGAGATCAGTGCGTCAATCTCGCCCGCCTCGAGCATGGCCCCGAGCGTGTGACCGTGCGCGGCGCGTCGGACGTCTACGCCGGGGGGCACGGGCTGAGGGATCCAGTCGAATGACGGGACAGGATAGTTGGTGCCGCCGATGATCCACCGGCACTGGTCGGGGGTGACGCCGTAGTCGTCGGCCAGGATGCCTTTGGGCCACACGCCCGCGTCGTGTCCGTACAGCGCGAACTCGCCCACGGTTTTCCCGGCGAGATCCTGGGGTTCGGCGATACCGCTCGCGATGTTGACGAAGATCGCCGAGTGCCGGAAGTTCCGGTTCGGGAAGATCGGCAGCGCCAGGAACGGCGCATCCCGCTGGTCGAACAGGCGCAGGAAGTACGTCAGTCCCAGCTCTGCGACGTCGAAGTCCCCGCGCACCATGCGCCGGAAGATGTCCGACACGAGTGGCGCCGTCTCGAACGTGGCATCCACGCCCTCGACGGTCACAGTCCCGTCCAGCAGGGCTGCGGTGTGTTCGTACCGGTAGACACCGATGGCAAGCGTCGGATTGCTCACAACTACACCTCGCTTCCGTGAATGATCGTTCACTGTTAACATGGAGCTGTCAAGGCGAACAATCATTCATTTTGTGTCGGTCAACGGCACCACGGAGGTTGGCTCGATGCCGCGGATCACCGACGCGCGCCGCGAGGTGCGCCGCGCTCAGATCGTGGCGGCGGCGCGTCGCTGCTTCGCACGTGAGGGGTTCCACCAGACCTCGATGCCGGACATCGCACAAGAGGCAGGCGTGTCCGTCGGCGCCCCGTACCGCTACTTCGCCAGCAAGGAGGAGATCATTCTCGAACTCGCCGGCGACGCGTTCCACCTGCTGTTCGAGCCGGTAGCGCGACTGGTCCAAGGCGAGAAGGTCGCCACGGTCGCCGATCTCGTCGCTGCGTCGATCGGCCCCGCCGCCAGAGACACTGCCCTCGATGCGGCCGGCCAGCCCGTCCCCGTCGACGAGCTACTCCGCTGTGCCGTGCAGGCATGGGGCGAGCTACTCGTGCACGAAGGACTACACCGGCGAGCGGTCGAGGGATTCGAGAATGTCCGACAAAGCATGGCTGAGGTCCTTCGTCACGGCCAAGCCGCCGGGACGGTGCCGACCGGGCTGGACCCCGAACGCGGGGCCAGGGTCGTACTGGCGCTACTGCACGGTTTCGTGCTCCAACGCGTCGCGTTCGGGCTCGACGACATCGCTAGCTTCACCGACGCTGTTCAAGCCACTCTCGCCGGCGCGGGAATCCTCAACGCCACTGAGCCGTAGGCGCCGATCGGGACCCTCCGCGCCGCACTCATTCTTGAGACCCTACAGACGGCTCACCGCGATCGCGGGAGTCAGCGAAAGTCGCGGGATGCGTGCTGGATGGTGTTCGATGCGGTCGGCGCGGAGGCTGACGACGCCTTCGGGGGGAGCGTTGGACCATGGCGCACACGAGCATCGCTGAGCTGGCGCGGGCGACTGTTCGGAAGTCTGACCAGGTGTTTTGTTCGACGACGCCGGTGGCCCGGGCGTCCGCGGCCGCCAGCTCGAGCTTGGTCATGCCGGGCAGGGGCGGGGCGTCCAGGTCTGGGGCGAGGCCGGGAAGGTGGCCGGGGTGGTGCCGGGCGGCCGCGCCGGCGGCCCACAATGCCTGGCCGCAGTCCTGTCCCCAGCTCGGTAGCGCGCCGGCGGTGGCCAGCGCTTCGATGGCGGGGGTGTCGAGTCGGACCCGGCGCGTGAGGTCGTCCTGCGAGGTGAACGGCCCCGCGGCGCGGGCGTCGACGATCGCCGCGGCGGCGTCGCAGCCGAGGTTGCGCACGGTCCCGAGTCCGAACCGGACCGCCAGCCCGCCGGCGCTGTCGGCGTGGGGTTCGAGCGTGGCCTCGACTGGGATGCGGTTGATGTCGGGGCCACGGTGATCGCCCCGTGTCGGTGCCCGTCTTCGACCAGCGATTGCGGACTGTAGAAGCCCATCGGCTGGGCCTTGAGCAGCCCGGCGAGGAACGCCGACGGGTGGTAGCACTTGAACCACGCGCTGGCGTAGACCAGCAGCGCGAAGCTGTGGCTGTGGCTGTTCCGGGAAGCCGTAGTCGCTGAAGGCGTAGATCTGGTGGAAGATCTGCTCGGCGAGCTCGCCGGTGACGCCGCGTTCGGCGGCGCCGGCGAAGAACCGGCGCGCGAGCCGGGCCATCTTCACCGGCGGGCGCACGGGATATGACGTGGCTGCGCGACGTGATCGTCCCCTCCGCGTCCCCCGTGGCGACGAACTGTAGCTCACCGCGAATGACACGCGGCTGGGCCGGCAGTCCCCTCAACCCGTCCAGCCCCTGACGGATCTGGGGCTCGCCAAGGGATCACTTGCACGCGACCCGGATCTGCACTATTTTCAGAGGATGGTGAATCTTTCTCGGCGTCTCGCTCGCCGTGACGCCGAGATCGCCTTCGCGGACTCGGGTGCCACCGGTCCTGCCGTGGTGCTCACGCATGGCGCGGGTGTCGACCACACGATGTTCGACGCGCAGGTGACGACCTTGACGCAGCACGGGTTTCGCGTCGTCGTCTGGGATCTGCGCGGGCACGGCCGGTCGGCGCTCGCGCCCGGGGTGCGGTTCAGTGCGACGGACGCACTGGAGGACCTCGACGCGCTGCTCGCCGAGTGCGGAATCGATACACCCGTGCTCGCCGGACACTCGCTCGGCGGCAATCTCGCGCAGGCCTTCGCGCGGACGCACCCGCAGCGTGTGAGCGGCGTGATCGTGCTCGACTCCACCTGGAACGCCGGCCCGCTGTCCGCGCTGGAACGGTGCGCGCTCCGACTCGCCGCGCCGGCGCTCGCCCTGGTTCCCGCGAAATCCCTTCCTCATCTCATGGCCCGCGCCTCAGCGGTCTCCCCCGACGCGATCGCCCGGACCGAAGCACTCTTCGCCCGCATGCCCAAACGCAGATTCCTGGACGTGTGGGCGGCGACCGTGTCGTTCGTCGCGCCCGACCCCGGATACCGTTCGCCAGTGCCACTCACCCTGGTGCGCGGCGCCGAGGACCGCACGGGCAACATCGCCACGGCGATGTCCCGCTGGGCCGCGACCGAAGGCGTCGCCGAGCACGTGATCCCGCGCGCCGGGCACATGGTCACGTGGGACGCGCCCGCGGAAACCTCGCATACCCTGCTGCGGATCCTGAACGGCTGGCAACACCCGATCCGACACGGGGAGCAGCGATCATGACCCCGGAACAGCAGGATTTCGTCAACGCCCTGGGCGACACGCTGGCGACGTGGAACCTCCCTCGTGCCACGGGCCGGATCTACGGCTACCTCCTGCTGCGCGGCGAAGCGTCCACTTCGGACGAGCTGCGCGCCGCGCTGTCCCTCAGCTCCGGGGCCGTGAGCACCGCGACCAGGGAACTGGTTTCCTGGGGGCTGGCACGAACGATCCCGCAACCCGGCAGCCGCCGCCTGCTCGTCGAGGCAGCCGGCGGCTTCGAACAACTCCTCGCGGCCAGCCACGAACGCGCCCGAGCCTTCATCCGCACGCTTCGGGCGGCCGAGGAACTGACCGAGACGGAACGGGCGGCGGGACGACTGCGTGACGTCCGGGACCTGTTCACGTCCTACATCGACGCCGGCGAGCGAGTGCTCAGGGAGCGCGCCGCGGATGGCAACACCCGCATCCAAGCGTAGAAACTATGCCGCATCCGGCAACACCGGCCGGACACGAAGCCAACCTGCCTCCCCGTCGCCGACCCACGCGCCGGAGTGAAGCCGGCGCCGTTCAGCCGGGACGCGAAACTCCCCAGCTTCGACTCCGCCGCTTCCGCGGCCCCGACCGGGGCGGCGGCGCGCGCATGTGATCCCGCACCCGGCCATCACCTCAACCAGCGCTCGCCGAACAGACTTCCGTGTTCGCCCAAGACCTCCCAGTTACCGGGTCGAACACCACCTGCCGTAACCCGCTCGGCGCCCACGGCGCCACGCTACCCGGTTCCAGGAGATGCCGGCCTACGCCGCCTCCGGACACGGCGCCGTCCTCGTGGGCGTCCAGGTCGAACAGCTCTACCCACGCCCGAACGTGACCTGCCTGCCCATCGAAGGCGGTCCTCCTTCGACTACGCCCTGGTCAAGCGTACCGACGAGATCGGTGCGCTGCACGAAGTCAACTGGCAGCTGGACTCGGCCGTTCTCGCCGTCCTCGTCGGCGTGCAGGTCGTGCAGTCGTGCGGCGGTGTCGGGAAGCTGGTCGTCGACGATCACCAGCTCTCCCCTGGCCCGCAGCTCGTCCGCGGCCTCCGCGCAGGCTGCTCGGCGAGCGGCTTTCCTGCGCCACCGGGCCGCAGCGAAGGCGAAGTTGCCGGGCCACCAGCGCAGCGTGTCGAGCAGTTCGGCGTGCGCTTCGGGATCGGACTCGAACTCGGTGAGCGCGGCGTACTGTTCCAGCGTCAGCTGATCATCCTCGCGCAGGGCCTCACGGGTGGCGGCGCTGCGCGCGACCGCGAGGCTGGCGGTGACACGGTCGGCGGAGGTGCTCAGCTTCTCGGCGATCTCCTCGGGTGCGAGGTCGAACAGGGCCATCCGCTCGAAGATGTGCACCTCTTCGGCCTGGGTGTAGCCGACGCGCTGCGTGTTCTCGTCCCACTGGTCAATCAGCCGCTGCGCCTCGTCCTCGTCCTCCTCCCCCGCCTCCACCACGATCACCGGGATGGTGGGATGCTGGTCGACGCACAGCCGATTGGCCAGCACGCGGCTGAACCCGTAGCGCAGGCGCAGGTTGCCGTTCTCGTCCGGGTTCGCAGTGACCGCGGTCTTCACCCCGTACTTGGCGATGCTGGCGCACAAGGCCTGGGTTCTTCGCACGGATGTCGTCGATCTCCCGCGAGTTTTCGTCGAGAACGAGCTCGAACGGATCGACGTAGTACAGGCCCGGTGTTTCCCAGGTCTTGGCGGTGTTCACTGGGGACTCCTTTCACTCGGTTCTTGGTTGCCGTGGGGGAAGTACTCGGTGTCTTCGGCCATCGCGGGTGTGGTCACCTCGTCGACGACCGCGTCGTACAGCGGCGTCGGTTCCAGCAGCTCGTCGAGAGCGCTGAACGTAGTGGAATGGCCGACGGTGACGTTGACGTTGCCAGGCTCGAACAGCCAGTGGGACATGATGATTTCGGTGCTCCTCTCACGGTGCAGCGGACGCCGAGGCCGAGGGGGTGCGACGGCGGCCAACGGCCACCCACCGCCCGCTAGTGTCGTGCGTCCGAGGTTCGTTGACGGCTGGCGTGGGGCAGGATTTCGTCGGCGGTCTTGGTCCAGGTGAACGGGTGGCAGCGGTCGTTC
>NZ_JBEXTX010000076.1:0-40205 GCF_040614175.1 Amycolatopsis sp. NPDC006131 | reverse complement strand
AGTCAGCCGGCGGGGTGGCAGCGTTTGAAGCCGATCAGCGTGCGGTAGCGCTCGCGGGCCGCGAACTGCGTCAGCGTCCACACCGCCGGCGTGCCGATCTCCGCGCAGAGGTGCAGGACGCGGTCGTCGTCCGTCCAGACGCCCAGGTGTGCGCCGAACGGGTCCGCGGTCCGGTTGAACAGCGCCAGGTCCAGCGGCGCCGGCTCGGTCACCGGGCTGGTCGAGGCCGTGTCGTGCCACAGTTCCCGTGACCGCAGGTCCGGCGCGGCGAGCCCGAAGTGGCGGAGCACCGCGTAGGCGTAGACCTGGCAGTTCGCACCAGCCGCCGGGTCGCCGGGCGCGCCGGGGATCCGGGAGCCGTCGTAGGGGATCGTCGTCAGCCACTCGGGCAGCCGGGTGAGCAGGGAGTTCACGAGATCATTCTGCTGGTCCGTGCCAACCCGCCGCGACTGTGCCAAGCTCCCAACTGCACGGGTCAGCGAGGACTTGGAGGGCGCAGATGGAGCGGGTCGGCACCGGCGAGCACGTCGTTCTCGTGCTGCACGGCTGGTTCGGGTCGTCGAAGGCGTGGGAGGAGCTCACCCCGCACCTCGACGCCGAGCGGTTCAGCTACTACTTCCCCGACTACCGCGGCTACGGCACGCGCAAGGACGAGGCGGGCACGCACACCATCGCGGAGGCGGCCGGGGACGTGCTGCTGCTCGCCGACGAACTGGGCATCGACCGGTTCTCCCTGGTCGGGCACTCGATGGGCGGCAGCGTCATGCAGTACATCCTCGCCGAGGCGCCCGAGCGCGTCCGGTCGCTGTTCGGGATCTCCCCGGTGCCCGCGAGCGGGGTGCCGATGGACGCCGACACCTGGGGCCTGTTCAGCAGCGCGGCCGAGGACCCGTCGAGCCGCCGCGCGATCATCGACTTCACCACCGGCGGCCGCCACCCCGACTCGTGGCTCGACGGCATGGTCCTGCACTCGCTGGAGAACTCCGACAAGGCCGCGTTCGGCGCCTACCTGGAGGCGTGGGCGAAGACCGACTTCTCGGAGCGGATCGCGGGCAACGAGGTGCCGATCAAGGTGGTCGTCGGCGAGCACGACCCGGCGCTGAGCGAAGAGGTCATGCTGGCGACGTTCGGGCAGTGGTACCCGAAGCTGGAGCTGGAGGTGCTGCCCGACGCCGGGCACTACGCGGCCGACGAGGTGCCGGTGACCGTGGCCAACATGATCGAAGTGTTCCTGGACGAGCACTGATGTCCGATGTGGACGTCTTCGACCCGAGGGTGTTCGCCCGCGGCGTGCCGCACGACGAGCTGCGCCGCCTGCGCGACACCGAACCGGTCGCATGGCAAGAGGAACACGAGGTGCTGGACTGGCCGTCCGGGCCCGGCTACTGGGCGGTGACGCGGTACGCCGACGTGAAGCACGTGCTGCGCACGCCGGAGGTGTTCTCGTCCTGGCTCGGGGCGACGCAGATCCGCGACCCCGAGCCGGACGACCTCACGTTCATCCGGCGCATGATCCTCAACATGGACCCGCCGGAGCACAACCGGTTGCGGCGCATCGTGGCCGCGGTGTTCACGCGGCGGCGGCTGGAACGCTCGGCGGAGCAGATCGCCGAGCGGGCCCGCGCATTGATCGGGGCGGTGGTGCCGCGCGGCCGGTGCGATCTGCCGGTCGAGGTGACCGACGACTTCCCGCTGCTGAACCTGGCCGACCTGATCGGGGTGCCGCCGCGGGACCGCGGGTTGCTGCTGAAGTGGACCAACCGTGTCATCGGCTACCAGGACCCGGAGCACGCCGAGGTCGTGCGCGGCCCGGACGGCAAACCGCTCAACCCGCGCTCGCCCGCGCTGCTGGCCGACATGTTCGGCTACGCGCAGGAGCTGGCCGAGGCCAAGCGGCGGGACCCGGCGGACGACCTGATGACGGCGTTGGTCCAGGCCACTGTGGACGGCCGGTCGCTGGACGACGCCGAGTTGCGGATGTTCTTCTTCCTCATGGTGATCGCCGGGAACGACACGGTGCGCAGCGCGTTGCCCGGCGGGGTGCTGGCGCTGGTGCAGAACCCGGGCGAGTACCGGCGGTTGCGGGCCGATCCGTCGCTGCTGCCGTCCGCGGTGGAGGAGATGCTGCGGTGGCACCCGCCGGTGCTGACGTTCCGCCGCACCGCCGCTGTCGACACGGAGCTGGGCGGGCAGCGGATCGCCGCGGGGGACAAGGTCGTCGTGTACTTCGCGTCGGCGCACTACGACGAACGGCAGTTCCCGGATCCCTATCGGTTCGACGTGGCGCGGACACCCAACGACCACCTGGCGTTCGGCCAGGGGCCGCACCTGTGCCTGGGCGCGCACTTCGGGCGGTTGCAGATGCGGGTGTTCTTCCGGGAGTTCCTGACGATGCTGCCGGAGGTGCGCCTGGATGGTGAGGTGCGGCGGCTGACGTCGAACTTCATCAACGGGGTTACGCACCTGCCGCTGCGCTGGTGAACGACCGGACTTCGACTCCGGCGTTCAGCAGGGCCGCGCGTACCTGACGGCCGATCTCGACCGCCCCGGGGGTGTCCCCGTGCAGGCAGATCGACTCGGGCTCCACCTTCACCTCGGAACCGTCGATCGCCGTGATCACACCCTCGGTCGCCATCCGCACGCATCGCCGGACCACCTCGTCGGCGTCGTGGATCACCGCGCCCGGCTCGCGGCGCGAGACCAGCGTTCCGGACGGCGTGTAGGCCCGGTCGGCGAACGCCTCGCGCACCGGGCGCAGGCCGGCCTTTTCCGCCTGCCGCAACCACTCCGAACCCGGCAACCCCAGCACCGGCAGCGACGGGTCGAACATCCGCACCGCCTCGACCACCGCCGCGGCCTGCTCCGCGTGGTGCACGATCGCGTTGTACAGCGCACCGTGCGGCTTCACGTACGCCACCCGCGTGCCGGCCACGCGAGCGAACGCGTCGAGAGCGCCGATCTGGTACAGCACGTCGTTCGCCAGCTCGTCCGGCGGCACGTCCATGAACCGCCGCCCGAAACCGGCCAGATCCCGGTACGCCACCTGCGCCCCGACAGTCACGCCCCGCGCGGCCGCGGAAGCCGTCACGCGCCGCAGCACGCTCGGGTCCCCCGCGTGGAAACCACACGCCACGTTCGCGCTGGACACGATCTCCAGCAGCGCGTCGTCCTCGGTGAGGTGCCAGATCCCGAACCCCTCACCGAGATCCGCGTTCAGGTCCACCCCGGTCACTCGCCCTCCAGCTCACCTTCGGTCCGCAGGTACACCTCGCGCAACTGCCCCAGCAGCTCCGGGTCCGGCTCCGCCCACAGGCCGCGGTCGGCGGCCTCGGTGAGCCGCTCGATGATGCCGCGCAGCGCCCACGGGTTGGCCTTCGCGAGGAACTCCTGGTTCTGCTGGTCGAGGACGTACGACTGGGACAGCTTTTCGTACATCCAGTCCTGCACGACCCCGGCGGTGGCGTCGAAGCCGAACAGGTAGTCCACCGTGGCCGCGAGCTCGAACGCGCCCTTGTAGCCGTGCTTGCGCATCGCCGCGATCCAGCGCGGGTTGACCACCCTGGCGCGGAACACGCGGGCCGTCTCCTCGGACAGCGACCGCGTTCGCACCGCGTCCGGGCTCGTCGAATCGCCCACGTACGACGCGGGAGCCTTGCCGGTCAGCGCGCGCGTGAACGCGATCATGCCGCCGTGGTACTGGAAGTAGTCGTCCGAGTCGGCGATGTCGTGCTCACGCGTGTCGGTGTTCTTCGCCGCCACCTCGATGCGCCGGTACGCGCTCTCCATGTCCGGCCGCGCCTCGACGCCGTCCAGGCCCCGCCCGTAGGCGTAGCCGCCCCAGGTCGCGTACACCTCGGCCAGGTCGGCGTCGTCCCGCCAGTTGCCCGAGTCCAGCAGCGGCAGGATTCCCGCGCCGTACGCGCCCGGCTTGGAGCCGAAGATCCGCGTCGTGGCCCGGCGCTCATCACCGTGCGCGGCCAGATCGGCCTGCACGTGCGCGCGCACGAAGTTGTCCGACGCGGGCTCGTCCAGCGACGCCGCCAGCCGCACCGCGTCGTCCAGCAGGGCCACCACGTGCGGGAACGCGTCCCGGAAGAACCCGCTGATCCGCACGGTCACGTCGATGCGCGGGCGGCCGAGTTCGGCGAGCGGGATCGGCTCCAGCCCGGTCACCCGGCGGGACGCGTCGTCCCACACCGGCTGGACACCCAGCAGTGCCAGCACTTCCGCCGCGTCGTCACCGGAGGTCCGCATCGCCGACGTGCCCCACACCGACAGACCGACCGACTTCGGCCACTCGCCGGTGTCCTCGCGGTAGCGGCGCAGCAGCGACTCCGCCAGCGCCTGCCCGGTCTCCCACGCCAGGCGGCTCGGGATCGCCTTCGGGTCCACGGTGTAGAAGTTGCGGCCGGTCGGCAGCACGTTGACCAGCCCGCGCAGCGGCGAACCGCTCGGCCCGGCGGCGATGTACCCGCCGTCCAGGGCGTGCAGCACCGAGTCGATCTCGGCCGACGTCCCGGCCAGGCGCGGCACGATCTCGGTGGCCGCGAACGTCAGCACCCGCGCGACCTCCGGGTCGGAAGCCACCTCCGCGACCGCCTCCGGCGCCCAGTCCCGCTTCTCCATCGCCTCGACCAGGGCACGGGCCGACGCCTCGATGGCGTCCACTTCGGACGTCGGCGCGCCGTCGGTGAGACCCAGTACGGACCGCAGGCCGGGCACCGCGCCGGCCTGGCCGCCCCACATCTGCTGCGCCCGCAGCATCGCCAGCACCAGGTTCACCCGCGCTTCGCCGACGGGCGCGGCGCCGAGGATGTGCAGGCCGTCGCGGATCTGCGCGTCCTTCACCTCGCACAGCCAGCCGTCGATGTGCAGCAGGAAGTCGTCGAACTCGGCGTCGTGCGGCCGCTCCGCCACGCCAAGGTCGTGGTCCAGCTTGGCGGCCTGGATCAACGTCCAGATCTGCTGCCGGATCGCGGGCAGCTTCGCCGGGTCCATCGCCGCGATGTTCGCGTGCTCGTCGAGCAGCTGCTCCAGCCGGGCCAGGTCGCCGTAGCTCTCCGCCCGCGCCATCGGCGGGATCAGGTGGTCGACGATCGTGGCGTGCGCGCGCCGCTTCGCCTGCGCGCCCTCGCCAGGGTCGTTGATCAGGAACGGGTAGATCAGCGGCAGGTTGCCCAGCACCGCGTCCGGCCCGCAGGACGCGGACAGCCCGGCGTTCTTGCCCGGCAGCCACTCCAGAGACCCGTGCTTGCCCAGGTGGACCACCGCGTGCGCGCCGAACTCCTCCTCGATCCAGCGGTAGCAGGCGAGGTAGTGGTGGCTCGGCGGCAGGTCGGGGTTGTGGTAGATCGCCACCGGGTTCTCGCCGAACCCGCGTGGCGGCTGGATCATCAGCACGACGTTCCCGGCCCGCAGGGACGCCAGCACGATGTCACCGTCCGAATTGGACGAGCGGTCGACGTACAGGTCGCCGGGCGGCGGGCCCCAGTGCTCCTCGATCTCGGCGCGCAGGTCTTCGGGCAACGCGGCGAACCACTCGCGGTAGCGCGCGGCCGGCACGCGGATCGGGTTGCCGGACAGCTGCTCCTCGGTCAGCCACTCCGGGTCCTGGCCGCCCGCGGCGATCAGCGCGTGGATGAGCGCGTCGCCGTCCGGCTGGTCGGTGCCGGTCGGCTCCACACCGGGGAACGGCTCGTCGCCCAGGTCGTAGCCCTGCGCGCGCATGCGGCGCAGCAGCTCGATCGCCGAGGCCGGGGTGTCCAGGCCCACCGCGTTGCCGACCCGCGAGTGCTTCGTCGGGTACGCCGACAGCATCAGCACGATCTTGCGCTGCTCCGGCGGAGTGTGCCGCAGCCGGGCGTGCGCGAGCGCGATGCCCGCGACCCGCGCGGCGCGCTCCGGGTCCGGCACGTAGTGCGGCAGGCCGTCGTCGTCGATCTCCTTGAACGAGAACGGCACGGTGATCAGGCGGCCGTCGAACTCCGGCACCGCCATCTGGTTGCCCGCGTCCAGCGGGGACAGGCCGTCGTCGTTGTCCTCCCAGGTCGCGCGGTCGCTGGTCAGGCACAGCGCTTGCAAGGTCGGCACGTCCAGCGCGGCCAGCTCGGCGACGTCCCACGCCTCGTCGTCGCCACCGGCGCCCACCTCGGACGGCCGGGTGCCGCCCGCGGCGAGCACCGTGACCAGCAGCGCGTCGGCCTTGCGCAGCTCGGCCATCATCTCCGGCTCACGGGAGCGCAGCGACGCGCAGTAGATCGGCAGGGCCTGGCCGCCCGCGTCCTCGACCGCCTCGGCCAGCGCCTCGACGAACCGGGTGTTCCCGGACAGGTGGTGGGCGCGGTAGTACAGGATCGCGACCACGGGTCCGTCGGTGCGGCGCGGTGTGCGCTCCAGCACACCCCACGCCGGCTGCTCGGCGGGCGGCTCGAAGCCGTCGCCGGTGAGCAGCAGGGTGTCGGAGAGGAACCGGTGCAGCTGGGTGAGGTTGTCCGGCCCGCCCTGCGCGAGGTAGGCGTGCGCCTCGGTGGCGATGCCGGCAGGCACGGTGGACAACGCCATCAGCTCGGCGTCCGGCGTCTGCTCACCGCCCAGGACCACCACGTGCTTCCCGCTCGCCCGGACCGTGTCCAGGCCCTCCTGCCAGGTCCGCGCCGATCCCAGGATGCGGACCACGACGACGTCGGCGTCCGCCAGCAGGCCGGGCAGCTCGGCCAGGTCGAGCCGGGCCGGGTTGGCCAGTGTGTAGCCGGCCTCGCTGGTCCGGGCGCTGAGCAGGTCGGTGTCCGAAGTGGACAGCAGCAGGATCACGCGGGTTCCCTCCTAGGTCTCCTCAACACTGTCCGTTGAGCAGGCCCGGAGTCAAGCCGTCCGTTCCTCGCGGCCGAGGCGGGGGAAGGGTTGCGTGGAGAAGATCACCTCGACGGGCACCTCGAAGTACTCGGCGATGCGCAGCGCGAGGTACAGGCTCGGGCTGTATTCGCCGCGTTCGAGGTACCCGATCGTCTGGTAGTGCACCCCGACCGCCTCGGCCAGCTGCCGCCGCGAGATGCCGCGCTCGGCGCGCAGCATCGCGATGCGGTTGTAGATCGACTCACTCATCCCGGCATCCGCTGTAGTGCCTTCTCCCGCCGTGCGGCCACGGTCGACCCGGACTCGCGCCGCGCCATCCTACGCAGCACGATCGGCGCCAGCACCAGGCCCGCGACCGCCCACGCGCCGAGCACGCCGAGCGTCTCCCAGGTCCGCCACGACTGCCCGATCTCCACGGCCACCATGCTGTCCGGCAGGAACGCCGAGCGCATGCCGAGGCCGAGCCAGTACAGCGGGAACACCTGCGCGATGCCCTGGATCCAGGACGGCAGCTCGCCGATCGGGTAGAAGATGCCCGACGTGCCGACCAGCGCCATCACCGGCAGCATGATCACACCCATCGTGCGCGGGTTCTCGAACAGCGACCCGAACACCGCCCCGATCGGCAGCGTCGCGACCAGGCCGAGCACCAGCACCCAGGCCAGGGTCACCCAGGTCATGGCGTGGATCTCCAGGCCGTCGAACATGAACAGGCCGGGCACGATCAGCAGCGCGATGCCGACGATCGTCATGCCGGAGACCATCACGATCTTGCCGATCAGGTAGCCGCTCATGCCGTTGGGCAGCGCCTTCGCGCGCAGCAGGGTGCCGTCCTCGCGTTCGACCGTGAGCAGCTGCATCGTGTTGATCATCCCGCTGAAGCCGACGCTCGCGCCGATCAGGCTGGGCAGCGTCATCGAGCCGCGGGAGAACGTGGTGCCGGGGATGACCGAGCCCTTCATCAGGGTCATCACCACCAGGAACACCACGGTCGGGAAGAAGTAGCCCCACAGGTCCTGGACGGTGGTGAAGCTCTGCCGCAGCTCGATCAGGCCGCGCTGGAACCCGGCGCGCAGTGCGGTGGCGTTCATCGAGCTCCCCCTTCGAACTTGCGCAGCAGCGCCATGTAGGTGTCCTCCAGGCTCGCCCGCCGCACCTCCAGGTCCTCGATCTCCTCGTCGTACTGGGCGAACAGCTCGCGCACGTACTTCGTCGCGTCCGTGGTCGAGTGCACGTACCGCTGCCCGCCGCGGGTCCAGCGCACCTCGGCGTCGGTGGACATCTCGCGGCCGAGCTGCTCGGCCGACCCGTTCGCGATGATCGTGCCGCCGGCCAGGATCAGGATCCGGTCGGCGAGCTTCTCGGCCTCGTCCAGGTCGTGCGTGGTGAGCAGGATCGTGGTGTCCGACTCGTCGGCCAGCCGGTGCACCAGGTCGTGGAACTCGCGACGCGCCTCCGGGTCGAAGCCGGCGGTCGGCTCGTCCAGGAACAGCAGGTCAGGGCGGCCGACGATGCCGATCGCGACGTCCAGCCGCCGCCGCTGCCCGCCGGAGAGCCTGCCGACGCGCTTGTGCGCGTGCGGGGTGAGGCCGACCGTGCCGATCAGGTCGTCGACGTCCCACGGCTGCCGGTGGTCGACGTAGTACGAGCCGAGGTGGGCCAGCAGCTCGCGCACCCGCCACTTGCCGTGATCCCGCCACGACTGCAGCACGATGCCCAGCCGCGCGCGCCAGGCCTCGTTCCCCCTGGCCGGGTCGACGCCGAGCACCCGCACCTCGCCCGCCGAGCGCATCCGGAAGCCTTCGAGGATCTCGATGGTGGTCGTCTTGCCCGCGCCGTTCGGGCCAAGCAGCGCCACCACCTCGCCCGGCGCGGCCTGGAAGGTCACGCCCTTGAGCACGTCGTTGGCGCCGTAACGCATGCGCAGGTCGCGCACGTCGAGCGCGGGCTCGTCGCCCGGGGGCTCCGGCGGTCTTGTCGCGACCTGACTCATCGCTGTCATAGGTGTTCTCCCCAGTGCTACGCCTGTGCGATGGAATGTAGCAGACCTACTACATATGATCCAGGTAATACTTCGCGCCGATCCCGCCGTTTACAGTGAGCGCATGGCCCAACCCGGACGTGTCCGCCCCGACGCCTGTCCGGGTGTCTTCGCCACGCACGACGCCGCCGACGGCGCGCTCGCCCGGATCCGGCTACCCGGCGGGCGGGTGAGTGCCGGGCAGGCCGACGTGCTGGCCGCGTGCGCCGAGGACCTCGGCGACGGCTCGGTGCACCTGACCTCGCGTGGCAACATCCAGCTGCGCGGCCTGTCTCGCGACACCGGCGAGCTGGCCGCCCGGCTGACATCGGCCGGTCTGCTGCCCGCGCCCGCGCACGAGAGGGTGCGCAACTACCTGGCCTCGCCGCTGAGCGGGCTCACCGGCGGGCTGGTCGACGTGCGCGACGCGGTGTTCGAGCTGGACCGGGCGGTGTGCGCGCGGGCCGAGCTGGCCGCCCTGCCGGGCCGGTTCCTGTTCGCCCTCGACGACGGCCGCGGCGACGTTTCGGGCGAGGACGCGGACGTGTGCTGGCGGGCGCTGGACTCCTCGACCGGCGCGGTGTTGCTCGCCGGGCGGGACACCGGGGAACGGGTGCCGTTCGCCGGGGCGGTCGACGCGCTCGTCCGGAAGGCGTTGTGGTTCCTGGAGGTCCGGGGCAGCGCGTGGCGGGTGCGGGAGCTGGACTTGCCTTTTGGCGAGCGCCTGCCCACGTCACCGGGGGTGCCGATCGGGCCGTTCAGCCGCGACGACGGGCGCGCCGGGGTGGTCGGCGCGCCGGTGCTGGGGCAGCTCACCGCCGCGGATCTGCGGGCGCTGGGGGAGGTCGTGGTGACGCCGTGGCGGTCGGTCGTGGTGCCGCTCGGCCTGGCCGCGCCGGGGCTGGTGACCGATCCGGGCGCGCCGGGGCTGGGGATCAGCGCGTGCATCGGACGGCCGGGCTGCGCGAAGTCGCGTGCCGACGTGCGGGCGGACGCGCGGGCCATGATGCGCCGCGTCCCCGCCGGGGTGCGGATGCACTTCTCGGGTTGCGAACGGCGGTGCGGGCGACCGCACGAGCCGCACGTCGACATGCTCGCGGGCAGCGAGGGATACCAGAAGGGAACAGCGTGATCGACTACATCCGCGACGGGGCGGAGATCTACCGCCACTCGTTCGCCACGATCCGCGAGGAGGCCGACCTCGCGATCCTGCCGGAGGACCTGGAGCCGGTCGCGGTCCGCATGATCCACTCGTGCGGGATGGTCGACCTGGTCGACGACCTGGCCTACTCGCTCGACCTCGTCGAGTCGGCCCGTGGCGCGCTGCGTGCCGGGGCGCCGGTGCTGTGCGACGCGCAGATGATCGCCAGCGGCGTGACCCGCAAGCGCTTGCCCGCCGCTAACGAGATCCTGTGCACGCTGTCCGACGAGCGCGTGCCCGCGCTGGCCGAGCGGATGGGCACCACCCGGTCGGCGGCCGCGCTGGAGCTGTGGCGGGACAAGCTCGCAGGCTCGGTGGTCGCGATCGGCAACGCGCCGACCGCGTTGTTCCGGCTGCTGGAGATGATCGAGGAAGGCGTCGGGGTGCCCGCCGCGATCATCGGGGTGCCGGTCGGGTTCGTCGGCGCCGCCGAGTCCAAGGAAGAGCTGGTCAAGCGCGCGCCCGCGCCCTACCTGGTGGTGCACGGGCGGCGCGGCGGCAGCGCCATGGCCGTCTCCGCGGTCAACGCGCTCGCGAGCGAGGTCGAATGAAGACGGGCAAGCTGTGGGGTGTCGGACTCGGCCCTGGCGATCCGGAGCTGATGACGGTCAAGGCCGCGCGCCTGATCAGCGAGGCCGACGTGATCGCCTACCACTGCGCGCGGCACGGCCGCAGCATCGCGCGATCGGTCGCCGAGCCGTACCTGCGTGCGGGTCAGATCGAGGAACGGCTGATGTACCCGGTGACCACCGAGGGCACCGACCACCCGGGCGGCTACGAGGGCGCGATCGCCGAGTTCTACGAGCTGAGCGCGAAACGGCTGGCCGAGCACCTGGACGCCGGGCGCGACGTGGTGGTGCTGTGCGAGGGCGACCCGTTCTTCTTCGGCTCCTACATGTACATGCACGAGCGGCTGTGCGACCGCTACGAGGCCGAGGCGGTGCCCGGGGTGACGTCGGTGTCGGCGGCGTCGGCGGTGCTCGGCAAGCCGCTGGTGCAGCGCGACGAGGTGCTGACGATCCTGCCGGGGACGCTGCCCGCGCCGGAACTCGCGCGGCGGCTGGCGGACACGCAGGCCGCGGCGGTGATGAAGCTGGGCCGCACGTTCGGCTCGGTGCGGGAGGCGCTGGCCGAGTCCGGACGGCTGGACGAGGCCTACTACGTCGAGCGGGCCACCTGGTCCAACCAGCGGGTCGAGCCGTTCGCCGACGTGGACCCGTCGACGGTGCCGTACTTCTCGCTGGCGCTGGTGCCGAGTCCGGCCTACGCGTCGCGGAAGGAGCCGGCTGCCGCTCCGGCCGCGGTTGCCGCTGAGGGCGGCGAAGTCGTTGTCGTCGGGCTGGGGCCGGCCGGGCCGGAGTGGCTGACGCCGGAGGCTTCGTCCGCGTTGGCCGAGGCCGAGCACATCGTCGGGTACGGGCCGTATGTGGCGAAGGTGCCGCAGCGGGCCGGGCAGGTGCGGCACGCGTCCGGGAACCGGGTCGAGGCCGACCGGGCCCGGCACGCGCTGTCGCTGGCCTCCTCCGGTGCCCGGGTGGCGGTGGTGTCCTCGGGTGATCCCGGTGTGTTCGCGATGGCCTCGGCGGTGCTGGAGCAGGCGGCTTCGTTGGACGAGCCGGTGCGGGTGCGGGTGATCCCGGGCGTGACGGCTGCTTCCGCGGCGGCTGCCCGGGTCGGGGCGCCGCTGGGGCATGACTACTGCGTTTTGTCGTTGTCGGATCGGTTGAAGCCTTGGGAGGTCATCGAGCGGCGGTTGGAGGCCGCTGGGGTGGCTGATCTCGTGGTGGCTCTGTACAACCCGGCTTCGCGCACGCGGACTGAGCAGTTGGTGCGGGCTCGGGAGGTGCTGCTGCGGCATCGGCCGGAGTCCACGCCTGTCGTCGTAGCGCGGGATGTTGGTGGGGCGGAGGAGTCGGTGACGGTGACTTCGCTGGGGGAGTTCGATCCGTCGGTGGTTGATATGCGGTGTTTGGTGATTGTGGGGTCGTCGCGGACTCGCGTTGATCACGGGTTTGTTTGGACGCCGCGGTCTTACTGATTCGCTACGCGGGTATCTAGGGGCGCCGGCTTCGCTTCGCTACCGCCCCGATTTTTCATTGTTTCTACGCCCGAGCAGGGGTTGTCAAGGCTGGAAAGAGTACCTTGACAACCCCTGGTCGGGCGCAGAACTGGGCTGTGGATCGGGGTGCGGGGGTGGGGTGGGCGGTCTGTGTGTTCGGGTTTTGCTGCCGGGTGGCGGTTTGCTGGTGGTGAAAAGAGAAGCCCCCGCTGTGTGGCGGGGGCTTCTTCTTAGCGGGTTGGCGTTGATCCGTTTGGTTGCTGGGGGCCGGGGCCCGGGCTTTGCCAGCCCCACATCGTTTCGGTGCCGTGTTCCACCTGGGGTGCCACGCCGTCGGTGTACGGCTCGATCTGCAGCAGGCGTCCCCACGAGCGGCCGGACTGGTCGCCCTCCAGGTAGCTCGGCACCTCGGGCTGGTTGGCCAGCTCCTCGATCCACCCGTTCGGACCGCCGCCGATGTTGTCCGCCACGCCGGCCTCCGCGGCCAGGTCACCCGCGGTGATGCGGTACGCCGGGATCTGCGAGATGCCGTCGTGCGAGGCGACCGGGTTCATGCACGGGTACACGAACGCCGCGGGCCAGTCCATGTAGACCGGCGCGCTGCCGACCCGCTGCGTGAGCGTGGTGAAAGTCGGCACGCGCGGGGCGCTCACCGCGACCCAGCCGTCGCCCGTGATGTCGTCATCCTTGGCCACCACGCGTACCCGGTTGACGTCCGCGGGCAGATCGCCGATGTCGAGGCGCTCGTCGGCCCACTTCGTCTCGTCCGCCGACGCCCCGGTGCCGACGTTCTGCGCCAGCACGGTCGTCGACCGGACCACCTCGACACCCGCGGGCGTCTCCCGGCCGAACTCCAGCGCGACGCTCGTCGCTTTGCCCGGGGGCGCGGCGGCGGCGATCGTCACCTGCGCGCCTGCGTGCTGGTCCGGCAGCGCGTACCAGTCGGTGCGCAGCCGTCCCGTCGCGGAGCCCTCGTGGTAGCTGCTCCACATCGGCACGGTCGCGGTGGTGAAACCGTGCGGCGGCGAGTTCAGCGGGTCGTCGTCGCCGTTGCCGTCGGTGTGGAAACCCGCCGACGACTTCTCGTTGCCCTCGTCCTCAGGCCGCGGCAGCGTCGAGTTCTCCGGCGTCGCCGTCTCCGGCACCGTCACCGCCGACACCGGCTTGAGCATGCTCGACACCGGGTCCTGCTCGACCATCACATGATCGGACAGGTTGCAGCTCTTGCCGAACAGGTGGTCCACGTTCGCCGCGGCCAGGCTGTAACTGCCCGTCGACATCTGCTTCTGGATGCCCTTCGCCATGCTGGCGACCTCGAACACCACGACCGCGCCGCACACCACGACCAGCGACGTCGCGCCCAGCCGCAGCGCCCGGCCCCGCCGCTCCTGCACCGGCGGCGGCGCGCCCGGCCGCTGCATGCGCACGTTCTCCACGAACGCGAACACCGCCGCCACCGCCGCGGCCAGCAGCAGCGCCGTGGACAGGTGGTAGCCCTTGATCGACGGCGCCTTGTCCCACCACGGCACACCGAGGCTCGACACGAACCAGTACGCGTTCGGGCCCGTGGCGGCCAGCGCGGACACCACCAGCAACCCGGCGGTGAACGCCGCCCGGTTGCGCCGCGACCGCAGCACCGTCGAACTCGTCGCCAGCGCGGTCAGCGCCGCCATCGCCGCCCCCACACCGGCGAACGCGCCGAAGTGGTGCGTCCACTTGGTCGGGGTCAGGGCCAGCAGCAGGAAGAACAGCGCCACGGTGCCGATCAGGCGACGCGACGGGCCCAGCGCCGCGCCCTGGATGCGGCCGCGGCGCAGCAGCACCACCAGGCAGGTGCCGGTGCACAGGATCAGCAGCAGCACCGGGAACCGGCGGGTCAGCGCGCCGTCCGCGCTGCTCTCGAACAGCAGCTCGTACCGCGACAGCTCCTCGTACCACGACTTGTTCGGGCCGACCGAGCCACGCAGGCGGGTCGCCTCCATCACCGTCGAGAACGTCTGGTCGGCGAAGACCACGATCAGCACGATGAACCCGGCCGCCGCGATCGGCGCCAGCACCGCGGCCCAGCCCGAATCGCGGGCCCGGCTGCGCAGCAGGTGGAACAACGGCTTCGCGGCCACCAGGAACGGCGCCACCGCGATCAGCGCGGTCGGCGTCGCGGCCAGCGCGAACGCGGCGCCGATCAGGCCGAGGCACAGCGGCAGCAGGCGCCGCGTGACCAGCGAGCGCTCCACGGCGCACAGCGCGATCAGCGAGCCCAGCGCGGCCCACGGCTCCGGGCGGACACCGTTGTTGAACGGCAGCCACCACACCAGGAACACCACGGCCGCGGCCCAGCCCGCCGCCGGGCTGATCCGGACCTCCTTGCCCAGCCGCGGCAGCACCTCACGGCTGATCAGCAGCCAGCTCAGCACGCCGAGCAGGAACGACGGCAACCGGATCCACGGCGGCACCGTGGACACCGTCGCCATCAGCTCGTAGATGTGGTCGTTCCACCCGAACGGCGCCTCCGCGACGCCGAACCACCGGTGGTAGTTGGTCAGGTAGCCGACCTGGTCGGCGACTCTGGCCATGGTCAGGATGTAACCGTCGTCCGAGGTCACCGGCCCGATGAACACCCACGCGCCGAGCACGCCGAACACGGTCACGTCCCGCTTGGTGAGCTTCCACCAGCCGATGGGCGCCCACCGCGGCGCGCGCCGCGCGGTGCCCGAGTCCAGCCGGTTGACCGCGATCAGGCAGCCGATCAGCGACAGCACGCCGAACACGCCGATGCCGACCTTCAGCCCGGTGGGGGACGACTGGTAGCGGGTGTCCGGGGTGATGCCGACCGACAGGCCGGCGATCGGGTCCCGCGCCGACGAGATGTCGGTGTAGATGCCCAGCACGCGCGGCCGGACGTCGCCCGCCGAGTCGTAGACCGGGGTGCCCGCCACCGACAGCGTGGTGTGCGTCGCGGTCGAGCTGACCCGCACGTCGCACCCCGCGGCGGGCAGCGGCTGGCGCGCGACCTGCTGGCCGCGGCTGGTCGCGGTGAGCACGCCGTCCTGGACGTTGAGCTGCATGCCGGCGCCGTTGCCCGCGCGGGCGGGCGGCACGGTCGAGAACAGCAGCCCCGCGCCCGCGGTGCGCGCGTCGAGCGACTGGATCGTCGCGCACGGCACCGCGACCTGCAGGTCCTGCGCCCAGTAGCCGACGAGCGGGGCGTTCACCGGGCGGGTGTCGCTGCCGGCGGGCCACACGATCTTCGCCGTGTCCTGGACGACCGGCAGCAACGGGAAGGCGACCGCGCAGCCCGCGGCGAACAGGCCCAGTACGACGGCGAGCAGCCGCCACAAGAACGTGTGAGGTCGCTCCGGGGAGGTGCGTGCCGAACTGCCCGGCTGGTCCGGGTCGGTCACCTCATCCGGTGCGACAGTAGGTGTCCTGCTGGCCATCCACATTGGCAGAACGCTATCGCGATGCTTCCTCGCGCTCGCTACGGGATGGGGGTGTGCGGAACCGCTCACGGTGCGTCGCCGCCGACAACGGCCGCCGCTCGCGCCACCCGTGGCGCTCCAGGTCCGGAATGTCCTGCAGACGGCTCACCGGGCCGAGGCAGAGCCAGGCCACCGGCCGCACCCCGGCCGGGATCCCGAGCAGCTGGCGCAGGAAATCCTCGCGGTAGAAGCTCACCCAGCCGACGCCGAGGCCCTCCGCGGTGGCGGCCAGCCAGAGGTTCTGGATGGCCAGGCACACCGAGTACAGGCCGGCGTCGGCGATCGCGTGGCGGCCGAGCACGTCCGGCGCGCCGCGGCTCTCGTCGTAGGTCACGACGACACCGAGCGAGGACGACAGGATGCCCTCGATCTTGATCGGCGCGAAGGTCTCCCGGCGCTCCGGCGGCAGCGACGCGGCGAACACCTCGCGCTCGGCGAGCACGTGGTCGCGGAACGCGGTGCGTGTCCGGGTGCTTTCGACGAGCACGAAATCCCACGGCTGGGTGAGTCCGACGCTCGGCGCGGAGTGCGCGGCCTCGAGCACGCGGGTCAGCACCTCGTCGTCGATGGGGTCGCCGGTGAACTCCGCGCGCACGTCCCGCCGTCGCCGCAGGACCTCGTAGAACTCCTCGATCATGCGTCCAGGATCGCCGACACCCAGCGCAGCGCGGCGTCCACGTCCGCGACGGTGTACGCAGGCGGACGCGGCGGGCGCCGCACGACGACCACCGGCACCCCCTCCTGGCGGGCCGCGACGAGCTTGGCGGTGGTCATGTCGCCGCCGCTGTCCTTGGTGACCAGCACGTCGATGCGGTGCTCGCGCAGCAGCGCGGTCTCGCCCTCGACGGTGTACGGGCCGCGGTCGAGGAGGACCTCCAGGCGCGGCGGCAGCGGCGGCTCCGGCGGGTCGACGCAGCGGGCCAGGAAGTGCGCCCGCGTGCAGCGCGCGAAGGCGGACAGGCCCTGGCGGCCGCTGGTGAGGAAGATCCGGTCGCCGAGGCGTTCCACCAGGTCCGCGGCCTCGTCGAGGGTGTCCACCCAGTGCCAGTCGTCGCCGGGTCCCTGCTGCCAGCCGGGGCGCTGCAGCCGCAGCAGGGGCACGCCCGCCTTGCTCGTGGCCGTTGCCGCGGACGCTCCGATGCGCTCGGCGAACGGGTGTGTGGCGTCCACCACGGCGGCGGTGCCGTGTTCGGTCAGCCAACGCGCGAGGCCGTCCGGCCCGCCGAAGCCGCCGATCCGCACTTCGCCGACCGGCAGGCGGGGGTTGGCGACCCGCCCGGCCAGCGACGACGTGACCGCGACGCCGCGTCGCACCAGCCCGGCGGCCAGCGCGCGGGCCTCACCGGTGCCTCCGAGCACGAGTACTTCCGTCACGCCAGCCATACTGCCTGGTGATGAGGTACGGGTGGACCACCGGAGCGTGTGCGACCGCGGCCACCACGGCCGCGTACACCGCGCTGCTCACCGGCGAGTTCCCCGACCCGGTCGAGGTCGAGCTGCCGCAGGGGCGCCGCCCGGCGTTCGCGCTGGCCACCGAGCGGCTGGACGCGGATTCGGCGACCGCCGGGGTGATCAAGGACGCCGGTGACGACCCGGACGTGACGCACGGCGCGCTGATCCTGTCCACGGTCCGGCGTGGCGAGCCGGGCAGCGGCGTGACGTTCCGCGCGGGCGTCGGGGTGGGGACGATTACCCTGCCCGGGCTGCCGCTGCCGGTCGGCGAGCCGGCGATCAACCCGGTGCCGCGGCGGCTGATGACCGAGGCGGTGCGCCGGGTGGCGGCCGCGTTCGGCGATTCCGGGGACGTCGTGGTCGAGATCTCCGTGCCCGAGGGTGAGGAGCTGGCGCGGCAGACGTGGAACCCGCGGCTCGGCATCCTCGGCGGGCTGTCGATCCTCGGCACGACCGGCGTGGTGGTGCCGTACTCGTGCTCGGCGTGGATCGACAGCATCCGGCGCGGGGTGGACGTCGCGCGGGCGCTGGGGCACGAACACGTGGCCGGTGCGACGGGAAGCACGTCGGAGCGGGCGGTGGCCGAGCGGTACGGGCTGCCGGAGACGGCGTTGCTCGACATGGGCGACTTCGCGGGCGCGGTGCTCAAGTACGTGAAGCGCCACCCGGTGCCGCGGCTGACGATCGCGGGCGGGTTCGCGAAGATGTCGAAGCTCGCTGCCGGGCACCTGGACCTGCACTCGAAGCGGTCGCAAGTGGACCTCGCGCTGCTGGCGTCGCTCGCGCCCGAGCCGCTGGCCGCGCGCATCCTCGAGGCGAACACGGCGTTGCACGCGCTGCAGCTGTCGCAGGAAGCGGGCTTCCCGATCGGTGAGGCGGTGGCGGACCGGGCGCGGGCGTTCGCGGCGTCGGTGCTGGACCCGGCGCCGGTCGCGGTGGACGTGCTGGTGATCGACCGAGCGGGGAACGTGGTCGGGGTCAGCGAACCGCCGAGCGGCGCGGGTAGCTGACGCCCGGCGGCCAGGCCGGGCCATTCAGCGGCCAGCCGGCGCGGTGCACCGGCGCCGTCGGTCAAAACGTCCTGCGCGACCAGGTCGAGGATCGAACCGCCGGCGAGGCGTTTCGCGCGGGGCGGCGGAATTCACCGCCGGCGTTTCCGATCAATCGCCCGCCGGGTCCGGGACGATCCGGATCTTTTCCGACCGGTCCCGCGCCGCGGAGTACAGGTAGCTGTCCGGGAACTTCTCCGCCGCCAGCACGCGGCCCACGAAGATCACCGCCGCGCGGTCGATTCCCGCGGCGCGCACTTCGGGCGCGATCCGCGACAGGACGCCGCGCAGAATCCGCTGCCCCGGCTGGCTCGCGCAGTGCACCACGGCCACCGGGCAGTCCGCGCCGTAGTGCGGCAGCAGCTCCTCGACCACCTGCTCGATCCGGTTGATCGCCAGGTGCACGGCCAGCGTCGTGCCGGTCGCGGCGAAGTTCGCCAGCGTCTCGCCTGTCGGCATGGCCGTCGAGCGGGCCTGGACGCGCGTGATGACCAGGCTCTGCCCGACCGTCGGCACCGTCAGTTCGCGCCCGAGTTCCGCTGCCGCCGCGGCGAACGCCGGCACGCCGGGCACCACCTGGTAGGGCACGCCCGCGGCGTCGAGGCGGCGCATCTGCTCGGCCACCGCGCTGTAGATCGACGGGTCGCCCGAGCACAGCCGCGCCACGTCGTGGCCCGCGCGGTCGGCCGCCACCAGCTCGCCGACGATCTGCTCCAGCGACAGGTCCGCCGTGTCGATCTTGCGCGCGTCCGCCGGGCAGTGGGCGAGCAGGTCGGGCGGCGTGAGGCTGCCGGGGTACAGGCACACCCCGCAACGCGCCAGCAGGTCCCGCCCGCGCACGGTGATCAGGTCCGCGGCGCCGGGCCCGGCGCCGATGAAGAACACGGTCATTTCAGGAAACTCCATTGCGTCACGGTCCGGGCCGGGGTCCAGCCGGTGAATCCGCCGAGCGGCGCGGCGTGCTCGACGGCGATCCGGGTCAGCTCGCCGCCGTGCCGCTGGTACGCGCTCGCCAGCACTTGCTCCGAATCGAGCGTCACCGCGTGGGCGACGAGCCGCCCGCCGGGCCGCAGCGCGTCGAGGCAGACGTCCAGCGACGCCAGCCCGCCGCCGACGAACACCGCGTCGGGCGTGGGCAGGTCCGCCAGCACCTCCGGCGCGGCACCCGTCACCACCCGCAGTTCGGGCACGCCCAGCCGGTCCGCGTTGCGCCGGATCCGCGCGGCCCGTTCCGCACTGCGCTCGACGGCGATCGCGCGGTTCGCCGGATGCGCCCGCGACCACTCGATCCCGACGCTTCCGGCCCCGGCGCCGACGTCCCACAGCAGCTCACCGGCCACCGGCGCGAGCCGGGCCAGCGCGCTCGCCCGCAGGTCCCGTTTGGTGATCTGCCCGTCGTGCTCGAAGGCGTCGTCGGGCAGGCCGGGCAGGGTCGGCAACGCCAGGCCCGCGCACTCGACCGCGACGACGTTCAACGGATCGCCCGCGGGGTGTGACCAGTCTCGCGCGAAGCCTTCGACGCGGCGCTCGGCCGGACCGCCGAGCTGCTCCAGCACCGTGAGTTTGCTCTCGCCGAAACCCCTTGCCACCAGCACTTCGGCGAGTTCCGCGGGCGTGCGGCCGTCGGAGCTGAGCACCACCAGCCGGGCCCCCGGCGCGAGCGCCCGGCTCACCCGGTGCACGCTGCGCCCGACGACGCTGACCACCTCGGTCTCCTCCGCGGACCAGCCCATCCGCGCCCGGGCCAGCGCGACCGACGACACTGCGGGCACGATCCGCACGTGCTCTGCGCCGAACCGCCTGACCAGCGTCGTCCCGATGCCGGACAGCAGCGGATCGCCGCTGGCCAGCACGACGATCCGGCGTCCGGCGTGCTCGGCGAACAGGCCGTCCAGCGCGGGCAGCAGCGGGCTTGGCCACGCCACCTTCGGCACGTCCACCGGCACCAGGTCGAGCTGGCGGCGGCCGCCGAACAGCACCTCGGCCGCCGCGATCTCGGCGCGCGCGGGCTCGGCCAGCCCGGCCCACCCGTCGGCCGGGACACCCACAACGACGATCCTCACGGGGGGAGACCGTATGCGATGATCCTGGGGACGGTCGCCGCAGGAACCCGGTGCGACTCCGGGGCGGTCCCGCCACTGTGACCGGCCGAGCGTGCCGGGAGCCAGAGCTTCGGCGGCCGTTACGTGCCCGGCACGTGCCCTGTTCAGGCGGGCGAGGACACCCGCGCGTGGCGAAGGAGTTCGCTTGAGGCCGTATCCGTTCACCGCCGTCGTCGGGATGCCGGACCTCCGGCTCGGACTGGTGCTCTCGGCGATCTCCCCGGCCATCGGCGGCGTGCTGGTGCGTGGCGAGAAGGGCACCGCGAAGTCGACGATGGTGCGCGCGCTGGCCGGTCTGCTGCCCGAGGTCGACGTCGTCGAGGGCTGCCGGTTCTCCTGCGACCCCGCCGCGCCCGACCCGGACTGCCCCGACGCGCCGCACGACACCCGTGCGCTGCGCCGTCCCGCCCGGCTGGTCGAGCTGCCGGTCGGCGCGGCCGAGGACCGCGTGATCGGCTCGCTCAACCTGGAACGCGCGCTCACCGAGGGCGTCACCGACTTCCAGCCCGGCCTGCTCGCCGCCGCGCACCGCGGCCTGCTCTACGTCGACGAGGTCAACCTGCTGCACGACCACCTGGTCGACACGCTGCTCGACGCGGCGGCGATGGGCCGCGCGACCGTCGAGCGCGAGGGCGTCTCGGTGTCGCACGCGGCGCGGTTCGTGTTGATCGGCACCATGAACCCGGAGGAGGGCGAGCTGCGGCCGCAGCTGCTCGACCGGTTCGGGCTGACCGTCGAGGTCGCCGCGAGCCGCGATCCGGAGCAGCGCGCCGAGGTGATCCGCCGCCGGCTCGCCTACGAGGCGGATCCGGACTCGTTCGCCGCGCGGTACGAGGACACCGACGCCCAGCTCGCGGCCGAGATCGCCGCGGCGCAGAAGCTCCTGCCGTCGGTCGAGCTGAGCGACGAAGCGTTGCGGCAGATCGCCGAGGTGTGTGCGGCGTTCGAGGTGGACGGGATGCGCGCGGACATCGTCACCGCCCGCACCGCGGTCGCGCACGCCGCGTGGAGCGGGCGCACCGAGGTGTCCACAGAGGACATCCGCGTGGCGGCACGGCTCGCGTTGCCGCACCGGCGCCGCCGCAACCCGTTCGACGCGCCCGGGATCGACGAGGAGCAGCTCGAACAGGCATTGCGCGACGCCGAGCCGCCGGAGGACCCCGGCCCGCCGGACGACGACGGCCCCGGCTCGGGTTCCGACGCCCCGGCTGAAACCCCGCAGGGACAGCAGAACGACAGCGGTGGCGAACCGGGCGGCGGCGGGAGCGAGCAGCAGTCCGTCGGCGCCGGAAAGCCGTACCGGGCGAGGATGTTCAGCGTCGCCGGTATGGGTGAGGGCGCGCACGGCAAGCGGTCCCGCGCGGTGACCGACGCCGGCCGGACCATCGGCGTCCGGCCCCCCGGCACGCGCGAGGGGCGGCCGCACCTGGTGGCGACCGTGCGGGCGGCCGCGCCGCACCAGCGCTCCCGCGGCCGCGACGGCGCCGGCCTGGTGCTGCGGCCCAGCGACCTGCGGTTCGCGCTGCGTGAGGGGCGCGAGGGCAACCTCGTGTTGTTCTGCGTCGACGCGTCCGGCTCGATGGGCGCGAAGTCGCGGATGCGGGAGGTGAAGGCCGCCGTTCTGTCCCTGCTGCTGGACGCCTACCAGCGGCGGGACAAGGTCGGGCTGGTGACGTTCCGGGCCGGTGCCGCCGAGCTGGCGCTGCCGCCGACGATCAGCGTCGAGGCCGCCGCCGCGCGCCTGGAGGGCTTGCCGACGGGCGGGCGGACGCCGCTCGCGGAAGGACTTCTGGAGGCCGCGCGCGTGCTGCGGGTCGAGGCGGTCCGGGACCCGCGCCGTCGTCCGCTGCTCGTGGTGGTCACCGACGGCCGGGCCACCAGTGGCGCGGACGCGGTCGCGCGCTCGCAGCAGGCCGCGGAAATGCTGGCGGGGGCGGGCATCGCGTCCGTGGTGATGGACTGCGAGACCGGGCGCATGCGGCTCGGGCTCGCGGCGGAACTGGCCGCGCGGCTGGGCGGCGAACACGTGCCGCTGGGCGAGGTCGCCGCCGACACGCTGGCCACCGAGGTGCGCAGGAGGGCTGCCTGATGCCGCAGGGGAAACCGCTGGTCGTGCCGGACGACGGCCTCACCACCCGCCAGCGCCGCAACCGGCCGCTGCTCGCCGTGCACACCGGCGAGATGAAGGGCAAGTCCACCGCCGCGTTCGGGATGGCGCTGCGCGCGTGGAACCAGGGCTGGTCGATCGGCGTGTTCCAGTTCGTCAAGTCGGCGAAGTGGAAGGTGGGCGAGGAGAACGCCTTCCGCGCGCTGGGCGCCCTGCACGAGAGCAGCGGCCAGGGCGGGCCGGTCGAGTGGCACAAGATGGGCGAGGGCTGGAGCTGGTCACGCAAGCAGGGGTCGGACGAGGACCACGCCGCCAACGCGCGTGAGGGCTGGGCGGAGATCAAGCGCCGCCTCGCCGAGGAGCGCCACGACTTCTACGTGCTCGACGAGTTCACCTACCCGCTGCACTGGGGCTGGATCGACACCGCCGAGGTGGTCGCCGCGCTGCGTGACCGGCCGGGCCGCCAGCACGTGGTGATCACCGGCCGCAACGCGCCCGAGGAGCTGATCGAGGCCGCCGACCTGGTGACGCACATGACGAAGGTCAAACACCCGATGGACGCCGGGCAAAAGGGCCAGCGGGGCATCGAATGGTGAACCGCGTCGTCATCGCCGCGCCCGCGTCCGGGCACGGCAAGACGACGATCGCGACCGGGCTGATGGCCGCGTTGCGGGCGCGCGGGCTGGCGGTGTCCGGGCACAAGGTCGGGCCGGACTTCATCGACCCCGGCTACCACTCGCTGGCGACGGGACGGCCGCCACGCAACCTCGATCCGTTCCTGCAGGGCGAATCCCTGCTCGTGCCGTTGCTGCGGCACGGTTCCGCGGGCGCGGACATCGCGGTGATCGAAGGCGTGATGGGCCTGTTCGACGGGCAGCTCGGCACCGAGGGCTACGCGTCGACGGCGCACGTCGCGCGGCTGCTGGGCGCGCCGGTGGTGCTCGTGGTGGACGCGTCGGCGGCGAGCCGCAGCGTCGCGGCGATGGTGCTCGGGTTCGCGCGGTACGAGCCGGGCGTGGAGATCGCGGGCGTCATCCTCAACAAGCTGGGGTCGCCGCGGCACGAGGAGGAGATCCGGGCGGCCCTGGTGCGCACCGGGATTCCCGTGCTGGGCGCGTTGCGGCGCAGCGACGACATCCACGCGCCGAGCAGGCACCTCGGTCTGGTGCCGGCCGCGGAACGGGACGCCGAGTCCCGGGAGCTGCTGCCGAAGCTGGCCGCGTGGGTGGCCGACGGGGTGGACCTGGAAGCGATCGTGCGGGTGGCGCGGTCGGCTCCGGCTCTGACCGCCCCGGCGTGGGAGCCGAGCGGGTCGTATTCGGGGCCGCGCCGGGTGGTGGCGGCGGCCGCGGGGCCTGCGTTCACGTTCCGGTACACCGAGACGGTGGAGTTGCTCGCGGCGTCCGGTGTGGACGTCGTCGACCTGGATCCGTTGCACGACAAGGCGCTTCCCGAGGGGTGCGCCGGGTTGTACTTCGGGGGCGGGTTCCCGGAGGTGCACGTCGAGGACCTGTCGGCGAACGCGCCGCTGCGCGAGGAGCTGGCCGGGGCGATCCGGAGCGGGATACCGGTGGTGGCCGAGTGCGCCGGGTTGCTGTACCTGTGCCGGGAGCTGGACGGGCTGCCGATGGTGGGGGCGCTGGACGCCTCGGCGGTGATGACCAAGCGGGGCGCGCTGGGGTACCGGACGGCGTCAGCGCCGGTCGATCACCTGCTGGCTCGCGCCGGGGAGCGGGTGACGGGGCACGAGTTCCACCGGACCGTGGTGACGCCGCGGGCGGGCACGGTGCCGGCGTGGGAGTGGGACGGTGTCGCCGAAGGCTTCGCCTCGTCCACGCTGCACGCGTCGTACCTGCACGTCCACTGGGCCGGGCACCCCGCGCTGGCGCACCGGTTCGCGGCGGCGGTGCACGCGCGTGGCTGACTACGACCTGCACCACCACGGGGATCGCGAGGTCGGGGACGGCCTGGTGGACCTGGCGGTGAACGTCCGGCTGCCGTCGCCGCCGGCGTGGCTGCGGGCGGAGCTGGCCGCGGCGCTGGACGACCTGGCCGCGTATCCCTCGGCGGACGCGGCTGCCGAGGCGGTCGCGGCGCGGCACGGCCGGGACGTGTCGGACGTGCTGGTGACGGCGGGCGCGGCGGAGGCGTTCACGTTGCTGGCCAACGCGTTGCGGCCGCGACACGCGGTGGTCGTGCACCCGCAGTTCACCGAGCCGGAGGCGGCCCTGCGCGTGGCGGGCCACGAGGTGGACCGGGTCGTGCTGTCCGCTTCGGACGGTTTCACCCTCGGACCGGTGCCCGCGGACGCGGATCTGGTGTTCGTCGGCAACCCCACCAACCCGACGTCCGTGCTGCACCCGGCCGCGACGTTGCGTGCGCTGGTGCGCCCGGGCCGGGTGCTGGTGGTCGACGAGGCCTTCCTGGACGCGGTGCCCGGCGAGCCGGAAAGCCTGGCGGGGGAACGGCTTCCGGGTGTGGTGGTGATCCGCAGCCTGACGAAGACGTGGGGGATCGCGGGCCTGCGCGCGGGTTACGTCCTGGCCGAACCGTCGCTTGTGGACGCCCTGCGGGCCGTGCAGCCGCCGTGGTCGGTGTCGACGCTCGCCGCGCGCGCCGTGGTGGCCTGCATGCGACCGTCGGCGCTGGACGAGGCGGACAAGCTGGCGGTGCGGGCGGAGCAGGACCGGGACTACCTGGTCGCCGGTCTGCGCTCCCTGGGAGTCGAAGTGGCCGGCGAGCCACGCGGCCCGTTCGTGCTGGTGCGCATCCCGGACGCGGCGAACCTGCGGCTGCGCCTGAGAGCGGCCGGATACGCCGTCCGCCGAGGCGACACATTCCCCGGCTTGGACGGAGATTGGCTGCGGATCGCCGTGCGGGACCGCGAGGTGACCGACTCCTTCCTGGACGCGCTACGGTCTCGGCTGAACGGGTGAACTCTGTTCAACATGCGCTGACGGCGGCCGGCGAAGCGGTAGGTACGGGTGGTGCTATCGCCGAACGTCCGGCGGGGCTTCCGGGCTCTGATCGGAGAACAACTCTGGGGCGGTCTCGTCGCCCATGGCGTCACCCGCAGCTACCCGGCCGGATCCTTCCTGCTGCGCCAGGGCGATCCAGGAGGATGGGTGCTGGTCCTCCTGCGGGGACGTGTGAAGGTCACCGGGCACGACGAGGAGGGGGCGGAACTCCTCGTCTCGCTACGTGCGGCTGGTGACCTGGTCGGCGAGATCGCCGGTGTTCCACAGGTCGCGAGGACGGCGAGCGTGCAGGCGATCGACCGCTGCACCGTGCAAGTCCTCACCGCCGAGGTGTTCCGCGAGTTCCTCCGCCGGAACTGTGCGGACAGCCAATTCACCGATTACCTGCTGGCCAAACTGTCCGAAACGGTCCCCTACCAGATGCAGTTGGTGCACTTCAGCGCCCAGCGCCGTCTGGCAAGGCTCATCCTGGAACTGGTCGCGCTGGCCGATCCAGGTGATCCGGAGCGGATGCAGGTGCCGTTCTCGCAGGAGGCGCTCGCTCGTGCGCTCGGGCTGTCCCGAAGCACCGTGGCCGAACAGATCTCGGTCCTCCGCGCATCGGGGGCTCTCGGTCTCGGTCGGCGGCTCCTGGTGGCGGATCTCGACAAACTGGCGGACAGTGCTGGACTGTGACGGCAGTCACTGCGGAGTTTGTCTGCCATCGGACAATTCCCGGACCGCGCCTCGCGGATCGTCTTGCCAGTGCCTCGCACCAGGAGCGCAGGCAGGAAGGCGATCACGATGGACAAGCACGATCACGTCGAAGCACTACCTCCGTACCGGGCTCTGCTGGTGGTCGACATCAAGAACTTCAGTGGCAGGCGCGGCAGGTTCCACGCCGAGCTGACCGAGGCCGTGCCGGAAATCCTCGAGCAGGCGTTCCAGCGGGCCGGGTTGTCCGGGCTGTGGCAGGAGCACAGGTACCGATCGACGACGGGCGACGGTTACGTCGCGGGCTTCCGCGCCGAGATGCTGCCGTTCCTGCTCAACCCGTTCCTGCCCGCGCTGCAGGAGGAGCTGGAGTACCGCAACACGGTCGGTTGGCGTCCGGCTGGCGAAGAGCCGCTGCGGATGCGCGTCAGCGTCAACGTGGGCCCGATGACGGACTCGGGCCGCGGTATCTCCGACGGGAGCGGGGAGTCGCGGGTGGAGAACCACCGGCTGCTCGACTCGGAGCCGGTCCGCGACCTGCTGAGTCGTTCGGGCAAACCGACCTGCGTGGCGGCGATCGTCTCGGAGCGAGCGTTCGCCGACGCGGTCGCGACCGGCTACACGGGGGAGGACGAGGCTTTGTACGTCCGGGTTCCGGTCAGTCAGAAGACCTACCGCGGTGCCGCCTACCTGCGCGTGCCCAAGCCCTCCGGCGACCTCCTCGACCGCGGTTTCCGGAACGAGGTCGAGGCGGCCGAGGACCCGGACGGCCGGCCGGAGACCGCGACGAACTCGACGGTGATCCACCACGCGAGCGGTCCGTTGCACAGCGGCTCCGGCAACCAGTTCAACGGGGAAACGCAGAACATCGTCGGCCGCAACACCGGCGGGATCCACCAGTCCTTCGACAGGCGTGACCGGTGAGCACCCCCACGAACCGGACCGAGATCGCCGACGTGGCCGGCCCGGTGCACACCGGCAGCGGGGACCAGATCCACCACTACTACCAATTGCTCGGGCAGGTGCGGGAGGACCCGGTGCCGGCCACACGCAGGCCGGTCACCGCCGATGACCTCCACTGGTTGCGGAGCAGGTTCGAGCCGCCTCCCGGGTTCGACAGGGCGGTGCCTGTCGCGGACGGCGGCCTCGTCGTCGTGAGCGGGCGGGCGGGCTCGGGCAGGGAAACCGCGGCCCGGATGCTCTTGTGTCCCGAAGACGATGTGGTGCGAGAGATCCAGGAGGTGGAGACCGAGGCGGGGATCGACGTTCCACTCGGCGACGTCGAAACCGGGGACCGGCTCCTGGTCAACTTCTCCGCCCTGCACCGCTGGGAGTTCTCCGCTCGTGAGGGTGAGCTGCGGTCGCTGGCCGATGCGGTGGTGCGGAACCGGGCTCGACTGGCGTTGGTGATCGGCCGGGAGCAGGAGGACTGGCTCCACGACGATCTGCGGCGGCGGGTCGTGCGGCTGGAGCGACCGGACGCCCTGCGGGTCGTGCTCAAGCACCTTGCACAAGCCGGGATCCAGCTCCGAGCGGAACAGGTCGACGGCCCGCTCCGGGGGGTTCTCGAGGGAGCCTCGATGAGCGAGCTGATGCGTGTGGGACAGCTGGTCGTCGAGGAGAGCGAACAGGACCAGGGCGGTCCGCGGGGCTGGCTGGCCGCCGCGGTCGAAGCGATTCGAGGTTACCCGGGAGAACTGGAACGGCTTCTGGAAAAGCAACCGGAAGGACGACAGCGTGCGTTGTTGCTTGCCGCCGCCGCTATGGCGGAGGCGCGGATCGACGCGGTGGCGTCGGCCGAGCGCAGGCTGCTCGAGCTGGTCGAGTTCCCGGCCGCCGAACAGCACTGGCTCGAGTCGGACGGCGTGGTCGCGCGACTCGGCCGCATCGGGGCCGAGGTGGACGACCGGCGAGTGGTGTTCGCTCGGATCGGTTACGCCGAGGCGGTGCTCGGCCGGTTGTGGGACGAATACGCCGGCCTTCACCAGGACCTCGGACGGTGGCTGTCGGAAGTCGCCGTCTCGCCGGACCTGACCGAGACGGAACGGGGGCTGATCGGTGACCGGCTCGGCGATCAGTTGCTGCGCAGTCACGACGTGCGGGCGCTCCTCGCAACGGCGCGAGCCTGGGCCACCCAGCCAAGGAACGAAGTACGGGTACTGGCTTACCGGCTGCTCGCCCGTGCAGTCGTGGATCGGCACTGCGGACGAGAGGCGCGCAAGCAACTGCGCGAGTGGGCACTGGATCCCTCCTTGCCCGCGCGGCTCGCGCACGTGGTGCTCGCGGTGTGCGAGCAGGTGCTGGTGCACACCCAGCCGGACATGGCGGTGGTGCGGCTGAGGCTGCTGACCCTGCATCCCGCTCCGGCCGTCTCGGCCACCGCTCGCGAGGTCCTGATCCGTCTCGCGAGCGACGGGCGGATGTATCGGCGGATCCTGGCCGTTCTGGCCAGGACGAACAAGATCGACCACGACCTCTTCGCCGTTCTGTGCGCGCCCGGCCGAGCCGACGGGAACCGGTGGACGCACGCCCGTCTGAGCGACTGCTGGCGCGCGATCCTGGACGAACGCGATGCCCGAGGGTGGTCCCACCTGGCCGAGCCGTGGCTGGCCGAGGCGGCCTTCGGTGGGCGTCCGGAGTTGCTGGACATCCTCACCGCTGCTGCCGGCGCGGACCCGGTGCGAGCGAGCCGGCTGTTCGTCGTCGTCCGGGAGTGGGCTTCCCGTCACGAAGGTGGGATGCCGGTGCTCACCAGGCTTCGACGTGGCCTCGACGAACAACAGGGTGTGACTGATTTGTGGGACGACGAGCCGATTTCGGAGGCGAAGTGATGAACAACCGGACAGTGGTGGCGATCGGACTCGGGATCGCGGCGGCCCTGATCGTGTCCGCACTGCTCGGCGGGTGGGTCGCGCTCGTTGTGGTCGTGGTGCTTTTCGTCATCATCGGGGCTGCGATCGCCGCGACTCGACCGCGACCGCAGCCGCAGTTCGCGCCGCCCGTGCCGCCGCAGCCGATCAACGGCGAGTGCCCGGTGAGCGGAGAACGACTCCGATCAGCCGACCGGGACTACTACTTCTTTTTCTCAGCTCAGGTGCACTACCAGTTCGTCCCCGGCACGGGCGGACCGGACGTCGCGAGCTGGGCGGTCCAGAACGTGCGTGACCGTGCGAGCGAACTGGCCGGGCGCTATCAACCGGAGGATCTGGCCCAAGCGCAACAGGACCTCGCCGCCGCACTGGCGCAGGCAGCGGGCGACTCGGGGTCACGTTGGGCGTGGGCAGCGCAAGTGACGCTGGTGTTGTCCGACGCGGATCGCGAGCTCGTGGACCGCCGCGTCGAACTGAGGAAGAAGGTCCGGCAGTGGGAGGACGAGCTCGCGCTGGAAAAGGCGTTGCGGGCCTACTTGCGCGACGACGCTCTCGCGACCCCCAGCAACGCCCTGATCTGGTGGCTGGCGCAGCACAAGGACCGCGTCGAGGAGGCTGTACGACTTCGGGGGACGTTCGCGCTGTTGTCCTCCGCAGCTCACGAATCCACGGTGTCTCCGTTCTTCGCGTCCTACGCGGCGGACGCGGAACCGGCGGTTTCGGAAGCCGCGCAGCGGCACTTCGCCGCTGAACCGGCGGATCGTCCCAGCTCGCCGGTCGAGCTCGCCGACCGGTTCGTCCAGGCGGTGTATCCCGCGGCCGACGACGAGCCGCAGCGTGAGTTGCTCAAGGATCGGCTAGCGCGTCTGCTCGTCACGTCGGGGAGGACGGACCTTGGCGATGCGTTGCGGCACGACGACGATGACGACGGCCACGGCAATGTCACCTCGTTGTGTGATCATGTTCCGCGCTACGGCGCGAGCGCTAGCCACACCGCGGCGGCCGCGATCTCCACGCACGCGCCGAGCACGTCTCCGGTGATGCCCCCCAGCCGGGCGGTGCAGCGCCACAACACGGCCCCGGCCGCGGCGAAGGCGACGGTGACCGCTAGCGGGCCGCGCCACCAGTCCATTCCGGGAGCGAGGGTGGCGAGACCGGCGGCGGCGCACAGGGTTGCGACCGTCCACAGCGGATGGATGCTGCCCGCGACAGTGGCGCCGAGTCCCTCGGGTCGGGCCGAGGGGATGCCGCGGGTGCAGCACAGGGCGAGCACCCACCGGCTCACGAGCGTGCCGGCGGCGGCGGCCGTGACCCCGTGCCCGGCGGAGATCGCGCCGCTGAGAGCTCCACACTGGACGATCAGCACGAGGACCAGCGTGGCGACCCCGGTGGGTCCGGAATCGCCGCGGCGCATGATTTCCAGGGCGCGCTCGCGGTCGAAGGACGCGCCGAGGCCGTCCGCGGTGTCGGCGAGGCCGTCGAGGTGCAGCCCCCGGCTGGCGAGGCCGACCGCGCCGACCGCGAGCCCCGCCACGGCGATCGCGGGCAGCCCGAGCGCACCCCCCGCGAGGACGACGAGCCCGGCCAGCACGGCGAGCGGCACGGCCGCCACCGGTGCCAGGAGCATCGCGCCGCCCGCCACGCGCCGGTCGATGGTGCGCGGTGCGGGGACTGGGAGGGCGGTGAGGGTGCCGAGTGCCATGCGCAGTGCGTCGGTCAGCATGGTGGTGCCCCTCGTGTGGAGGCGGCTGCCCGCCGGTCGATGGTGCGCGGTGCGGGAAACCCCACCGCGGCTCCACCTCCGCGGCCCGGATCGAACCCCTCAGCCAAGGTCGGCCAGCAGACCCATGTCCGCGATGATCGCCCGCGCCGCGCGCAGCGTCGGGATCGCCTGGACCGCTCCGCTGCCCTCGCCCAGCCGCAGGCCCAGGTCGACGATCGGCGTCAGCCCGAGCGCCTTCAACGCGACCGCCTGCGACGGCTCCGTCGACCGGTGCCCGGCCAGCCACCACCGCACCGCCTCGGGCGCGATCTCCGCGGCCACCACGGCCGCGGCGGCGGAGAACACCCCGTCCAGCACCACCGGCACCCCGCGGACCGCGCCCTGCACCAGGAAACCGGCCGTCGCGGCAGCACACGCGCTGCCCAGCGCCGTGAGCAGCTCGAACGGGTCCGACACCCGCTCCCCGGCCCGCTCCACCGCGGCCCGCACCACCGCGACCTTCCGCGCGCGCCCGGCCTCGTCCACACCGGTCCCGGTGCCGACGACCTCTTCGGCAGGCACCCCGAGCGCCGCGGCGACCAGTGCCGCCGCCACCGCGGTGTTGCCGATCCCCATGTCACCGGGGATGAGCAGGTCCGCGCCGTCGTCCACCTCGGCGTCGGCGACCCGGCGGCCGGCCTCGAACGCCCGAGCGGCCTCGCCCGGCTCCAGCGCGTCCTCGGCCTCGATCGACCCCGACCCGCGCCGGACCTTCCACGCCCGCACCTCGGCGGGCACGTCGGACAGGTCGTCGTCGACCGCGATGTCCAGCACCCGGACCCCCGCGCCGACCTCGCGGGCCAGCACGTTCACCCCGCTCTTGCCAGCCAGGAACACCCGCACCATCGCCGCGGTCACCTCACGCGGGTACGCCGACAGCCGGCTCACCCCGTGGTCCCCGGCGAACACGACCACCCGCGGCCGCTCGATCGGCGGCGGCGGGACCTGCCCGGACGCGGCGCACAGCCACGCCGCGAGCTCCTCCAGCCGCCCCAGCGCGCCGACGGGTTTGACCAGCGCGTCCAGTCGTTCCAGCGCGGCGGCGTGCGCAGCGGCGTCCGGCGCGGGAATGTCGAAGCGGGTCACAGCCGAGCCCTTTCGTCGAGGTGCAGGACGCGCCCCGCCACCACCAGCTGGACGCTGTCCGCCTGGGCCGCGACGCGGTCGTTGAGCGCACCCAGCACATCACGGAACAGCCGCCCGGAGGCTGTCGCGGGCACCACACCCATGCCGACCTCGTTGGTCACCGCCACGATCGGCACGTGCGCGATCCGCCACGCCTCGAGGAACTCCTCCATCCGCTCGTCCAGCCGCAGTTCCCAGCCGTTCTTCGCGTCCCACGCGCCGACGTCGCCGAGCACCCGCGTGACCCAGGTGCCGAGGCAGTCGATCAGCAGCGGCCGCGACGCCTTCCGCACCGTCGTGGCGAGGTCGCCGGTTTCGACCGTGCGCCAGTTCGCCGGTCTGCGGGCCTGGTGCAGCGCGATCCGCGCCGCCCATTCGGGGTCGTCGCCGGTGGGCACCGGGCCGGGCGCGACGTAGACGACTTCGGGATGGCGGGCCATCAGACGCTCGGCGTGGCGCGACTTGCCCGAGCGGACCCCGCCCAGGACCAGCACCTTCGCCTCGTCGTCCCCGTACCGGCGGAGCAGCCGGGCGGCGGCCTCCAATGAGGCGGCCAGCCGCTGGGTCAGCTTGGTCATACCCGGCATTGTCGTGCACGGGCTACCGTCCCGTGTGTGGTGTATGCAAGATCGTTGACCGCGGTCGGCCTCGTGGCCGGTTACGCGCTGGACGCGGCCTTCGGTGATCCGCGCCGCGGGCATCCGGTCGCCCTGTTCGGGCGCGCGGCGAAGGCGCTGGAGCGGCGCGTCTGGGCGGACTCGCGGGCGCGCGGCGCCGCATACGCCGCGACCTGCGTCGGTGCGGCGGCGGGACTCGGCGCGCTCGCCCAGGCCGCCGCCCGGCGGCCGTTCGCCCGCGTCGCGGTGACGGCGCTCGCCACGTGGACCGTCCTCGGCGGACGGGGCCTGGCGGCGGAAGGGGAGGCGATGGCCGTCCGGCTCGAGTCGGGTGACGTGCCCGCGGCGCGGCAGCGGCTGGGGCACCTGTGCGGCCGCGACGCCTCCGAACTGGACGAAAAGGGCCTGGCCAGGGCCGCGACCGAGTCGATCGCCGAGAACACCAGCGACGCCGTCGTCGCGCCGCTGGTGTGGGGCGCGGTGGCCGGGGTGCCCGGGCTGCTCGGCTACCGGGCGCTCAACACCCTCGACGCGATGGTCGGGCACCGCACGCCCCGTTTCGAGCGGTTCGGCTGGGCCGCCGCGCGCGGTGACGACCTCGCCAACCTGCTGCCCGCCCGCCTCGGCGCGCTCGCCACCGCCGCCTGTGCGCGGGTTGTGGGCGGCCGCCCCGGCCGGTCGGTGGCGGTGTGGCGGCGCGATGCCGCACAGCACCCGAGCCCGAACGCCGGGCAGATCGAGGCGGCCTTCGCGGGCGCGCTCGGCGTGCGGCTGGGCGGGGTCAACACCTACGCCGGCCGGGTCGAGGACCGGGGCGCGCTCGGCGACGGCCCGGCGCCGGACGCTGCCGACCTGCGCCGCGCCGTCCGGTTGTCCCGCGCGGTCGGGCTGGCGGCGCTCGCGCTGGCCGCGGCGGTGGCGCGATGAGGGGTCTGCTGGTCGCCGGGACCACTTCGGACGCCGGGAAGAGCCTGGTCACCGCGGGCATCTGCCGGTGGCTCGCGCGCCGCGGGCTGCGGGTGGCGCCGTTCAAGGCGCAGAACATGTCGAACAACTCGATGGTCTGCGCCGACGGCGCGGAGATCGGGCGGGCGCAGTGGTTGCAGGCGGTCGCGGCCGGGGTGGAGCCGGAGGCCGCGATGAACCCGGTGCTGCTGAAACCGGGCAGCGACCGGCGCAGCCACGTCATCGCGCTCGGCAAGCCGTTCGGGACGCTGGAAGCAGGCGAGTTCGCCACCGGCCGCCGTGAGCTGGCACGCATCGCCTTCGACGCCTTCGACGAGTTGCGCACGCGGTTCGACGTCGTGGTGTGCGAGGGCGCGGGCAGCCCCGCCGAAATCAACCTGCGGCAGGGCGACTACGTGAACATGGGGCTGGCGCGGCGGTTCGGGCTGCCGGTCGTGGTGGTCGGCGACATCGATCGCGGTGGCGTGCTGGCCGCGATGTACGGCACGGTCGCGTTGCTGGAGCCCGCGGACCAGGCGCTGCTCGCCGGCTGGGTGGTGAACAAGTTCCGCGGTGACGAGTCGTTGCTGCGGCCGGGCCTGGACCGGATCGCGGAGCTGACGCACCGGCCGGTGCTGGGGGTGCTGCCCTGGCTGGACGGGGTGTGGATCGACTCGGAGGACGCGCTCGCCGTGGCGGGCTGGCGGCACGAGCAGCAGGTCACCGGTGGCCTTCGGGTGGCGGTGGTGCGGTTCCCGCGCGCGTCGAACGCGACCGATGTGGACGCGCTCGCCGCCGAGCCGGGCGTGACGGTCACACTGACCGCGGACCCGGACACCGTGCGGGCCGCGGACCTGGTGGTGCTGCCCGGAACCCGCGCGACGGTGGGGGATCTGCGGTGGTTGCGGGAGCGCGGGCTGGAGCCGGCGCTGGCCGCGCGGGCCGCCGCCGGACGGCCGGTGCTGGGCATCTGCGGCGGTTACCAGATGCTGGCGGAGACCATTGTGGACGATGTCGAGTCCGGTGCCGGGACGGTGCCGGGGCTGGGTCTGCTGCCGACGCGGGTGGCGTTCAGTGTGGAGAAGGTGCTCGGCAGGCCGGTCGCGCGGTGGCGCGGGCACGAGGTCGAGGCCTACGAGATCCACCACGGCAGCGCGACGCCGACCGGGGAGGCCGAACCGTTCCTGGACGGCTGGCGGCGCGGTGCGGTGTGGGGCACGACGTGGCACGGCACCCTGGACAACGACGGCTTCCGCCGGGCGTGGCTGGGCGAGGTGGCGGCGCAGGCCGGGGTGGCGTGGTCACCGGCGCCGGGGGCACCCGGTTTCGCCACCCTGCGGGAATCGATGCTGGACCGGCTCGCGGACGCCGTCGAGGAGCGCCTGGACACGGACGCCCTGCTGCGGCTGATTGAGTGTGGTGCGCCGGAGGGGTTGCCCCGAGTGGGGTGAGGGTGGGGCTCGCCTTTGGGTGCTGGCGCTGGGTTGGGTCGGGGATGTGGGTTGGGCGGCTGTGGTTGACCGGGGCGCGGGCTGCCGGGCGGGCTGCCCGGCGCGGGGTGAGCGTGGTGCGCCGGAGGCGCCGCCTGGTGGGGGTGAGCGTGGCGCTCGCCTGCGGGGCTGGCGCCGCGGTTGGGCTGGGCGGATGTGGTCGAGCGCTGGCTGCGGCTGACCGTGGCACGGCCTGCCGGGCGGTGCCGTTGGCTGAGCGCGGGCCGGTTACAGCTCAGACGAGCGTCACCCGCACGCCTTCGAGTTCGAAGGCCGACACCAGGCTCGGCTCGGCGGCTGAATCGGTGATCAGCAGGTCGATGTCGAGCGTCGGGCAGATGCGGGCGAATGCGTAGGCTCCCAGTTTCGAGCTGTCGGTCACCACCACGACCTTCTTCGCGCGGTGTGCCAGCAGCTTGTTGATCGCCGCCTCGGATTCGTGGTGCGCGTAGGCTCCCCGCAGCGGGTCGACGGCGTCCACGCCGATGAACGCCAGGTCGAGGCTGACCTCCTCCAGCACCATCCCCGCCAGGTGCCCGGTCAGCTCGAACGACTGCGGCCGCGCCACCCCGCCGGTGCTGACCAGCCGGATGCTCTGCCGCACGGTCAGCTCGTGCGCGATGTTCACCGCGTTCGTCACCACGGTCAGCGCCGGGGAACTGCCGCGGTCGTTGAAATCCGGACGGCTGGCGATCGCCCTGCTGACCTCGGTCGTGGTGGTGCCCCCGTTGAACCCGATCACCATTCCGCGATTCACCAGCCGGGCCGCGGCCTCGGCGATGCGGCGCTTTTCCACCGCGTGCCGGTCGGCGTGGTTGCGGCCGGGGAGGTTGTAGGCGACGTTGCCGGCCACGGCGCCGCCCCGGGCTCTGGTGAGCAATTGGCGGCCTGCCAAATGATCGAGGTCGCGCCGGATCGTGGCAGGGGAGACGTTCAGTTTCGCCGCCGCCTGGTCCACCTCGACCCGGCCCTGCTCGCCGATCATTTCGAGCAGCGTGTTCAGCCGCTCATGCCTGTCCACGCATCAGTAATACCGCCTCGCGCGCGCCTTGGAAACCCGATCACGGCAACAGCCCGCCGGAGGAAATCCGGCGGGCTGTCGGAATTTCACTCACAGACTCCGCAGGAAGGCAAGCGACGGCATGAAGAAATACTCGCCGCCCTTCATCGTGACCGCCTGCGGAATGGGATCGGTCGCCTCGGCCACGTTGTTGTGGCCCCATTCCGGCGCGTATTTCTGCGGTGCCCGCGCGCCCTGCCCGATGACCGGGTCGAGACCCGGATGCGAACCGTCCGGCGGGAACGGGAACGCGGGGTTGTTCGCCCAGATCTGCTGCGTGAACTCGAACTGGTTGCCCAGGTTCGAGTTGAAGGCCATGAACAGCAGGCCGACGTCCTTCGCCGGGCGCAGGCGCGGCGGCAGGTCCGCGTTCGGGTCGTCGTGGCGGCGGCCGTAGGTCTGGCCGCGCCGGGCCATCAGGTGCTTGCGCTCCTCCTCCGGCGCCTCCGCCCCGCCCGAACCCCGCGGGTTGGTCTTGCGGATGTGCGCGTGGAACGGGCACTTCTGGCCCAGCTTGTCGCTGTCGTAGCTGAAGTCGTTGCCGACCGGGTGGTGCGAGCCGGGCGCGCTCTGCACGGTCAGCGGCGTGCCGTCCTCGAACCGGCCGATCAGCATCGCGCCTGCCCGCTCCCGGTCCTCGCCGCGCAGCCCGAGGTCGTGCGCGAGGTCGCGCTCGGCCTCCTTGAACAGCCGGACGTTCTGCTCCAGCTTGCGGAACACGAAGTAGCTTCCGAAGTGGACGGTCGGGTCCGGCGCGGCCGGGTCGGGCACGAGGACCTGCTCCAGCGGCGCCGACGGGTCCCAGTCGTTGACGCCGTCGGTGGTGTCCCGCTCCGCGTCGACGTCCTCGGTGAGGAACAGCGGCTGGCTGCGCCCGTCGACGTAACCGAAGTGCTCGATCCCGTCGCCGTTGGCGTTGGCGAGCCCGAGCCCGGACTCCTCGCCCACCACGGTGACCGACGCCGGGCGCAGCGCCTCGACCTGGCGGCGCAGGGTGCGGACCGGACCGGCGGTCGCGTCGCCGAGGAGGAGCACGGCGTCGATCGTCTGCTGGTAGTGGCCCTCCCACTCGGTGACGGCCGGGTCGGCGAGCTTCTCGACCGCCGCCTTCGCGCCCGCGGTGAACGACGGGTCGGCAGGCGCGGTGACGCCGAGCGTCGCGTAGCCGTGCGCGGTCAGGCCGACGCCCAGGTAGGGCGTGCCGCCCGCCTTCGTGAGCTTGTGCGCCTCGACCTCCTGCAGGTGGGTCCGCGCGGACTTCATCAGCCCGGACAGGCCGTTCAGGAAGGTGCGGGCTTCGGCGGCGTCGCCGAAGCCGAGGAACAGCACGGTGAGGCGGTCCCGGACGTGCGCCTTCAGGATGTTCGGCTGCAGCTCGTCGAGCATGGTGGCCGCTTCGCCGGTGGCGGACTTCCAGGACAGCGTGGTGGACAGGTCGACAGGCATGTACGCCCCCTCTTGGCTTTACCCCAGTGACGGTGGCGGCGCCGCGAGGCCCCTGTCGTGTGCGGCGCCGTCACCTGCCCCTAAGTCGCGCTGAGTGGCTGCCAAGTACGAAATGGGCGGGTTTTCACCCGATCGGCTCAGGGGGCGAACGGACCGGTGGCGCTATAGCCGGTGGGCTATCGTGCCTGAGATCAGTATTGACATGCGGTCATGCTCGGGAAGGTACGGCGTGCGATGGACCTGAACTCGCTCAGGCAGTTCCTCGTGGTGGCGCGACTGGAACACCTCAGCCACGCGGCCGACGAGCTGCGCGTCGCCCAGCCGTCACTGAGCCGCACCATCGCCCGCCTGGAGAGCGAGCTGCGCACGCCCCTGTTCGATCGGGCCGGGCGGCTCCGGCTGAACGACACCGGAAGGCTCTTTCGCGACTACGTCGAACGCGCGCTCGGCGAACTCGAAGCAGGGCGCCGAGCCGTCGCCGAGGCCACCAGCGGGAGCTTCGGCACCGCGCGACTGGCCTCGGAAACCTTCCTCACCTTCATCGGGCCGCTCACGGCCTTCAAGCGGGCTCATCCCGGCGTGGAAGTCGAACTCCGCCAGACGCCCGCCGCGGAGATGGCCCGCCGCCTCCTGGCTCACGACGTCGACCTCTGCGCCGCCTCCCAGCCGATCTCCACCGAAGGGCTGGAAGCCGTCCCGCTGCTGGACGAGGTCATCTGGCTGGCCACTCCGCTCGATCACCCGCTGGCGGGCCGGACCTCGGTGACCATCGAACAACTCGCCGGCGAACCCTTCATCGCCGCTCGCAAGGGGCACTGGCATCGCCGGCTGCTCGATCGGCTCTTCGCGGCCCGCGACCTCACCCCGAAGATCGTCTGCGAGGGCGACGAGCTGGGCGCCATCGCGGAACTCATCAAGGCGGGCCTCGGCGTCGGCCTCGTCCCCGACCTCGCCAAACGCTCGTTCCCCAGCGACTCGGCCGCCTGGATCGCCGTCGACGCCCCGGACTGCCGCCGCACGCTCACCCTGTACTGGGGCGCCGGCAACCACCTCTCGCCCGCCGCCCGCGGGTTGCGCGACACGATCATCGGCTGGAACTGGATGTCCGGCGGGCCGCATACCCCGGCGGCTATAACGCCATAGCGATATTGGTCTTAGTCAAGATGTCCTCGGCGTCATAACTTTCTCGGTGTTCGGTCGAAATCCGGAGACGAGGAAGAAACCATGTACTCGAGGAAACCGTTGCGGAAGAGCTTCGTCGTGGTGGTCGCGGGGGCGCTGCTGGCCGGCGGCGCGCTCAGCGCCTACGGGGCGGAGACCAGCACGGCGAGCCGGCCGGCCCCTACCGAAATCCTGGAACTCGCGGTCGAGAACGACCAGTACGCGGCCCCCGACCTGCCGCCGGCCGGCGCCAGTCTGGGTGATCTCTACGTGTATTCCGGCTGGCTGCTCAAGGACGGCCGCAGGGTGGGGCAAGGCGGGGGTTCGTGCCAGATCGTCCACCTCGACGGCACCAAGATCACCACGCAGTGCGTGCTCACGGCGAGGCTCGAGCAGGGATCGCTGACCGCGCAATCGCTCTGGGTCACCGGCGAGAGCCCGCTCGACATGGCCATCACCGGCGGCACCGGCGCCTACCGCGATGCGCAGGGCACCGTCCGGGTGTGGGACATCGCGACGCCGGACGAGCGGATGCGAGCCGAAATCATCCATTCCGCAACGCGATGACCACAGGGATCGGGTTCATCTCGGTCCCCGGTGAACCTGCGCGCCTGGCTCCCCCCACGACCTCGCCTGACCGGGCCGGCCTGACGTTCCGGCCGGCCACGTCGTCGGAAGATCAGCACACTCGCGATGCACGACAGGAGTTTTCGGAAAATGACCAGAATCGGCATCATCCTCGGCAGCACCCGCCCCAACCGCAACGGCGCGCAGATCGCCCAGTGGGTCCTGGACACGGCCTCACAGCGCGACGACGCCGAATTCGAACTGATCGATCTGCGCGACCACCCGCTGCCGCACCTGGACGAGCCGATGCCGCCGATGTTCGGCCCGTCGGTCCACGCCCACACCCGCGCTTGGGCCGAGCGGATCGCTCCGTTCGACGGCTTCGTGGTGGTGACCCCGGAGTACAACGGCGGGATGCCCGGAGTGCTGAAGAACGCACTCGACCACGCTTTCGCCGAATGGACCGACAAGGCGGTCGGCTTCGTCTCCTACGGCGCCAACGGCGGCGCCCGCGCGGTGGTGCAGCTGCGGACGGTCTGCAGCACGCTCGGCATGGCCGACGTGGGTTACCAGGTCGCGATCTCGGTGCTCACCGATTTCGAGAACCACACCACCTTCACGCCACGCGACCACCACGTCGCCACCCTGGGCAAGACCCTGGATCAGCTCATCGCCTGGAGCACCGCCATGGCGCCCCTGCGGGCCACCGCCGAAACCATTTCCGCCCAGTCTTGAGGGGACGAATCATGACTACGGCCAACGGGTTCCGAACCCAGCGCGATGAAGCCGAGATTCGCGAGCAGATCGGCAAGGTGGCCGAAGCGTTGCGGGCCAAGGACATGGAGGCCCTGCGGCAGCTGTACACCGAAGACGTCGTGTCCTTCGACATCGAGCCGCCACTCCAGCACGCCGGAATCGCGGCGAAACTCGAGAACTGGGCGCGGGTGTTCCGGTTCTTCGAGACCGTGACCTACGAGATTCGCGACCTGACCTTCACCGTGGGCGACGAGGTGGCGTACGGGTATGCCTTCGCTCGCCTGCACGGCACGCTGCCGAGCGGGGTGACGGCGAACGGGATGTGGGTCCGGGTCACCTACGGCATGCGAAAGGTCGACGGCGCCTGGTTGATCGCCCACGACCAGGTCTCCGTGCCGCTGGACGTCTCCAGCG